>NZ_JBSIUV010000027.1:0-32443 GCF_053654515.1 Helicobacter sp. T3_23-1059
AAATATATTATTGCCAAAGTAACGAAAATTTGGTGGTTTTATTTTTTGGTTACGGCGTTTATCCTTGTGGGATTTTATATGTTTTTAAAACAAGAAATCCTCAACTCCACCGCCCGCACAGAAGAATACCGCGAAAATCAAAAAATCCTGCGAGCACGCATAGGGCTAACTGATGAATATTTTGAGCGACTTGTATTTGAAGCGACTTTGGTGCATAATCGAGGGGACAAAAACAATATTCGCCGTGATAAACTAGCAGATTTGCTCCACCTAATACCTGATAAAATCACCTTGCATTCTGTGGAACTAAATGAAAACTCTCTCACACTAAAAGGCGTAACGCCTTCAAAAGAGTTTTTTTACTTCGCGTTGCAAGACCCGCTAAAAGCCAATTTTGGACGCTCAAATGTTAGTTTTTACGCACTATCAAATGGCTGGTATGAGTTTATCTCCGTAAGCACGAGTGTGCCTACAAGCCCCGCTCCTAGCACGCAAAGCCCACTTGCAAGCGATAGCACAAAATAACTCCACAAAGGAAAAAAATGCCACCAAATAGACTGCCCAAAAAACCACAGCCACAAGAAGAATCACAAGGCTTTAACCCCGAACTTGTGGTGCGAAATCTTATTTTTACGACTATTTATGTCATAGCGATTTTGTGGTTTTTTAGCACTTATATTATGCCTACGATGAAATCTTTTAAATCCCAATACATAATCGAGCGCAAAGAGAGGCTAATCTATGAGGAAATCGCTAGAGGCTATGGCGTAGCAAAGCAAAGGCTTGATGATTTTGCAAACCTAAATGTAAAAGCATTATCAAAGCTAAAAAATGCCGACCCACAGGCAGAGACAAAAGCCCTTGTGGCAAAATTTTTAACCATAAAAGAAATGCGCAGAGTAAGCCAAAGTGAGATTCCAAATGAGGGCACAAGAAGTGTAACTTTTGCTTTTAAAACCCAAACAAAAAGCGTGGATAACATTTGGAAGCTAATTGATAAGCTAGATTCTCTTAGCTCAAGTGCGGTGATAAATCTCCCCATACAAATCAAAAAAGTCTCTATGCAATCCCAAGTTTATGATATTTTGCTACATATCGAAGTGCGACAAAATACCTTTATCCCAAATGAAGAAACCCAAGCGATTTTGCACGAGATAAAAGAGCAAAGCCGCTACTAATTTATCTGTTACAAAGCGCATTTAGCGCGTATATTTGATACTAAGGACAATGATTTTGGATAAAACGCCTAAAAAAAACTATTCATTTTCACGCGTTTTTGCGTTTGTGCTAAAAGGCATTCACAACGCACGAGAAAACAACTACAAAGCAAAAGATATATTGATATTTGCTTGCTATGTGTTTATCGTGCTTTTTTCTATGCCTAGCGCGATAGAGGCTATCTCAAGCGCGCAAAATCCACAAGATTTTACGCATATTCTAAATTATGTGATGATTATTTTTGTGCCTTTGGTGCGCTTGGTGGTGGAGTTTGGGGCAAATCTTGTGGGGCTTTGCGTGTTATTTATTTGTGCTATTTTGAGTATGAAATATAAGATTTTGCAAAACTATATCGTGCTATTTGTGCTATATATGGCGTGTGCGTATCCTAGCTTTTGGATTTTAGGGGTGTGGAGAGATATGCCTAGCAATCTTTTAAACATCGCAAACAATGATTTTATGGAATTGTTGCGACTTGTTTTTGCCAAAAAGGCGTATTATATGGCGATTTTTATCTATGCTAAGCGAGTGTGTTATATATTTTTGTTGTTCGCGCTTTTTGATTTTATATTTTTTATGCTAAAAAACCGCGCTAGCTTTTATAATGCCCTTTTAAAATCCATTCCTAAAATTGTGTGGATAAATCTTATGTTTTCATTTGCGCTATGCGTGGCTACGATACTAGCGTATATGCTTTGTGCTGATGAGTTTATATGGCTATCGTGGTTTAGAAGCATTTGTTTTATTTTTGGATTTTAGGTTATTGATTTTTGACATTTACAAAATCTAAAAAGCAAGGAATATCATGAAAAATCATCTAAACCCCGCTAGACACATTTGCAAAATCTACATTTTAATGTTTCTGTGCGTTGCTAGCACAAACGCATTTCAAGGCATACTAGGCACAAACGCCTACTCGCTAGCCTCGCAAAAAAAATGGGAGGTAGATTCTATGATGGTGGGGGATTATGAAATAGTCGTGCCAAATCACATACCAAATGCGTATCTAAATTTTAGCGGAGGTTCAGTCTCTGGGATTGTTGGGTGCAATCATTTTTTTGCTAGTTACCAAATCGCAGGTGGGGGCAAAATGATAATCATTGATGGCGGAGGGCTTACCAAAAAAGCTTGCGCATCTGCGCAAGAAGAGCAACTTGAAGCGATTTTTGTCAAAAACTTTATCGGTAAATTTATGGTGAGTGGAAATGATGAATATATCGAGCTTTTGGGAGAATCTAGCTTTAGTATCCGCCTTTTTCCATCAATCACGCTAGAGCCTTAGATTTTATCGCATTTTATGCCACAAGCAAAATCCAACAATACACTAAAAGCCACAACCTCTATGCTTTCATTTCCAAAAATTCCTCTCTTTGCAGGTTTAATCTCTCAAAGAGTCTATCATCATTGCTTGGCTTAGAGTTTGTCGTGGTAAGCAATCTATCGCCATAAAATACCGAGTTTGCACCTGCAAAAAAGCACAACGCCTGCATTTCCTCACTCATTGTTTTTCTCCCCGCAGATAGCCTAATATATGAAGTTGGCATTAGGATTCTAGCTAGAGCTATGGTGCGGACAAAGTCAAATTTATCCACTTCAGGCGTATCTGCCAAAGGAGTGCCCGGGATTTTTACAAGCTGGTTTATAGGCACGGATTCTGGCGGGGTTTCTAGGTTTGATAGCAAAAGAAGCATTTTGATTCTATCATCATTGCCCTCACCCATACCGAGTATCCCTCCCACGCAGAGTTTTAGCCCCGCTTCGCGCACATTTTTTAGCGTGCCTAGCCTATCTTCAAATGTGCGCGTAGAAATGATATTGCTATAAAAATCCTGCGAAGTATCGACATTGTGATTATAAAAATCTAACCCCGCCTCTTTTAGCTTGCTAGCTTGATTTGCATCTAGTAGCCCCAAAGTCGCGCAAGTCTCTAATCCTAGCTCTTTGACTTCGTGTATGATTTGGCAGACTTCATCTAACTCCTCATCGCTTGGGCTTCGCCCACTCGCCCCCATACAAAATCTAGAACTCCCCGCCTGCTTTGCTTTTTTGGCAAGGGATAAAATCTCATCTTTATCCATAAATTTTGCTTTTTGCACCCCTGTTTTATAATGGCTTGATTGTGCGCAATAAGCGCAGTTTTCGCTACAAGCCCCCGTTTTTATGCTAAGCAGGGTGCTTGTTTGGATTATATTTGGGTCAAAATGCTCTAGGTGGGTTTTGTGCGCTTGATAAAGTAGCTCCATAAAGGGCTTGTAAAAAATCTCTTTTGCTTGGGAAAAAGTCATCGTTTTCTTCCTTAAAAATGGGATAAATCTATCGCTAAATCGCTACGCATAAAGGCAAATTTTGGATTTCAAATAAAGCCAAAATTATAACGATATTTTGTCCTTTTGCGACTTTTGATTTTTTATATTGAGAGCTAAGCGCGAAATTTTCTGCCCGTTTTCTTGTCATATTTAGTGTTCGCAAGAAAGCAAAAAAACTCCATTTGTGTTTTTAGATTTTTAAGATACATCACTACGCTTAAGTATGACAAGCCGTTTTGTCATTGCGAGATTTTGCCACCACTTTGTCATTGCGAGAATCCGTGATAGCGGATTGGTGGCAATCTATTTTGTATTCTCTATGTTTGCAGATTGCTAAGCGGATTTGTAAAATCTATGCCAAAACAAAACAAAAAAAAATGTCAAAAAAGTGAAAAAAGTTAAAAAAAATATCCCTTTTTCATACTATAATAAACGGCATTGCAAAATCTAAACAACTTCACAACAACAATAAAAAATAAAGCGAATAAAGCGTCCGCAAAAATTATAAGGAGAAATGGTAATGGAAAAACATTTTGATGTGGCAATCATCGGTGGCGGTGTCTCTGGCAATGCGCTATTTTGGACACTTAGCCAATACGCAAACATAGGCTCTATCGCCATAGTAGAAAAATGCAATCGCCTAGCCAAAGTAAGCTCCAATGTCAAAGCAAATTCACAAACCATACACGATGGCTCAATAGAGACAAACTACACTGCCGAAAAAGCAAAAAAAGTCCGTCTCTCTGCCAAAAAAGTCGAAACCTACGCCCTAAAACATAACCTACAAAATAAAATCATTTTCCAAATGCAAAAAATGGCTATCGGCGTGGGTGAGAGAGAATGCGAGTTTATGAAAAAACGGCATAGCGAATTTTTAGAAGTTTTCCCTGATATGCAGTGGTTTGAAAAAGGGCAGATAAAAGAACTAGAGCCCAAAATCATACTAGGCAGAGATGGCATAAATGATAGACCTGAAAATATCGTAGGCAGTGGCTACAAACAAGCGTGGTGCGGAATGAATTTTGAGCTTTTGAGCGAGGATTTTACTGCGCGTGCGCTAGAGAATAACCCAAAAAACAAAGTGTTTCTAAACTTTTGGGTAAAAGAAATCCGCAGAAATGATGATGGATACTACCTCATATCTAGGAGCGGGGAAGCCATTAGTGCGAAATTTGTGCTGGTAAATGCAGGCTCTTATTCGCTGATTTTGGCGCAGTCTATGGGCTATGGAATGAATCTAGGCTGTTTGCCTATGGCTGGGAGTTTTTATTTTGCACCCACTCTGCTAAAAGGCAAAGTCTATATGGTGCAAAATCCAAAACTGCCATTTGCCGCATTGCACGGCGATCCAGACATAAACGCAAATTTTCGCACACGCATAGGACCCACAGCGATTGCTATGCCAAAGCTAGAGCGCAAAAAGCATTGGTATAGTGGGCTAAGCCTAAGCGAGCTTAGGCAGGTGGATTTCCACAGAGAAGTATTTGGAGTGCTTTTTGATTTGATAATGGATAGCGAAATCCGTGCTTATGCCATAAGAAATATGATTTTTGAGTTGCCTTATTTTGGTAAAAGACTATTTCTAAAAGACGCAAGGAAGCTAATCCCATCGCTAAATCTAGAAGACATACAATACGCTGAAGGCTATGGCGAAGTGCGCCCACAAGTAATCGACAGAACGGCAAAAAAGCTAGAGCTTGGCGAGAAAAAAATCATCACAAACAAAGGCATAACATTTAATATGACACCCTCCCCCGGTGCTACAAGCTGCCTGCAAAACGCCCTTGTAGATGCCCAAGAAATCACTGCTTATTTGGGAGTAAAATTTGACAAAGAGAGATTTTTAGCAGATTTATCCCCCGAAGAGCTAGAATCCAAATAGACTTTTTTTTGCGTTTGGCAAAAAAACCTGCTTTGTAATATTTTGCAATATTTAGTGCGAGAAAAAAACCTTTATTTTGCTTTGGATTTTGTAGGGTTTTTGCTACTTGCGCTAAATACGACAAGTATTGCCGTATTTAGCGAATTTTAGATACTAGCAGAACCTAAAATGCGTCAACCCACATTTTCCCCCTCCATTGCGTTAGTGGCAACGCCTATTAAAGCCCCCTCTCTTAGCACGAGGCGGATTAAATGACAAGATTTACCCCTCCCTTGCGTTTGATTCCTCCCTTGTGCGTGGCAATTCTTTTGATTCCCCCTCCATTGCGGAGGGGGGCTAGGGGGTGGGTTTTTTGCGAGGATTTGCATTTCTATCATTGTAGCTTTTGGCAAATTTGTCAAAAGCTACAAAAATCTAGCACACGGCAATCCATAAAAACAAAAAAACATTTGTCATACTGAGGCTTTGAAAAAGCCGAAGTATCTCAATCAAAGAACACAAACAGAGATATTTCGCTTGCGCTTAAGTATGACAAAAAAAATAGACAATATGACAAAGAAAATAGATTCCCACGCAAGTCTTGCGACTTGCTCGCAATGACGACAATTTATAGTGTGGATTCCCACGCGCAATAAATCGCTATTGCAATGACAAACGCTACATTAGATTCTTAAAAACCATTAGTGTTATAATGCTACGATTAAAAACTACAAAATCTACCCTAGCACACCAAAATCATACAAAAAGCACGCAAAATCATACAAAACCAACCACAAAGGCTTTTTACAAATGGCAAAAAACTTTTTGCATAATGGCATTTATGCCCTAGATTTTACGCTAATGGACAAAAAAGATTCTCTCTATGTCCTAGAAATGCGAAATCAGCCCGAAGTAGCGCGATTTATGCTAACTAGCAATATCACTAAAGATGGGCATTTTAATTTCATAAAAGGACTAAAAAACAACCAAAAAAGCGCGTATTGGCTAGTAAAAAAAAATGATAAGATTTTGGGTGTAGCCTCCCTCTCTCGCATAAACCTAGCCCACAAAAACGCCTACATTGGAATCTATAAAAATCCGTTTTTAGACACACTTTACAAAACAAACCAAAAATCTAGCATAGGAGCGCAGATTTTGCACGCGTTAGAATACATAGCTTTTAGCGAGTTTTGCCTGCATTCACTCCATCTAGAAGTGCTAGAATCAAACACCAAAGCCATAGCATTTTATGAAAAAAACGGCTACAAATACGGAGGCAAGCTAGCGGATTTTATCTACCGAGATGGGCGATACCACACCGCGCTAATTTATAGCAAAATCACAAATATGCCCCTTTAGCCAAATTAACCAAAGTGAGAAAAAATGCCAAACGATAACCCCACAAACAAAATCCTAAAGCCCCCACTTCTAGTCGCTGAAATCTCTGCAAATCACAACCAAAATCTATCCCTTGCCCTACAAACCATACAATCCGCCAAAAACGCAGGAGCAGATTTTGTCAAAATCCAAACTTATACGCCAGATTCGCTCACTATTGATTCTAGCACACCTTATTTTCGCATAAATAGTGGCACAAAATGGGACGGAGAAACCCTCTATGAGCTATACAAAAAAGCCTACACGCCATTTGAATGGCATAAAGAGCTTTTTGCGCACGCTCGCGCACTTGGAGTGGGGATTTTTAGCTCGCCTTTTTGTGCGCGTGGAGTGGAGTTGCTAGAGAGTTTGGACTGCCCGATGTATAAAATCGCTAGCTTTGAAATTACCGACATTGCGCTAATCTCTCTTGTAGCTAGCACAAAAAAGCCCATCATCATATCCACAGGTATCGCTACCCACGCCCTTATCTTAGACGCGCTAGAAGCCTGCCAAAAGGCTGGAAATAGCGACATTACGCTACTTCATTGCGTAAGTGAATACCCCGCTAGCTTAGAATCTGCAAATATTTTAGAAATGCCAAAACTTGTCAAATATGGCACAAAATACGGGCTTAGCGACCACACTATCGGCAGTGGCAAATGTGGCAAACCAACCAAAAACACTCCAAATAACGCCACAAACACAAATGCAGATTTTGATGAATGTGCGGATTTATGCGCGATTTTGGCTGCAAGTCTAGGAGCTAGCATAATCGAAAAGCATTTTATTATCTCGCGCACTTTGGGCGGGGTGGATTCTCACTTTAGTATGGAGGAAGCAGAGTTTGCCGCTATGGCAAAGCGCGTGCGTGCCGTGCCTGTGGCTATGGGCGAAAATAGCGCGTTAGATTTTATCGATTTGCTAAAATCTACAAGCGATTTTAGCGATAATGTTGCACGCGATTTAAAAGATTCTAAACAAAAAAAGGTGCAGGATTTTAGCGATGATTTTTCACGCGATTTTACCCCAAAAAGCCCCTTTGCTCGCTCGCTTTTTGTGTGTGAGGACATAGCCAAAGGACAAATTCTAAGCACAAAAAATATCCGCTCTATCCGCCCTAGCAATGGACTTTTGCCAAAATATTTGCCACAGATTTTAGGGCGCAAAGCAGTGCGAAATCTACAAAGAGGCGAGCCACTAAAAATCGGGGATTTTGAGGGGGGTTTATAAACGCAAAAACGCAAAAATCAAAACTCGACAAAAAGCCCAAAAACCACAAAAAGGAGCAAAAATGGACTATCTAAAAATAAAACAAAGCAACACCCTAAAAGGACAAGTATCAATTTCAGGTGCAAAAAATGCCGCCCTGCCCCTGCTATGTGCCACCCTGCTAGCAAAAAATGAAGTCCCAATAAATAATATCCCAAATGTCGCAGATGTCAAAACTTTGGCAAAGCTTTTAGAGCATTTGGGGTGCAATATGGAATGGCAAGATTCTCATTGCGTAAAAATTCAAGCCCATCACATTATCCACACAAAAGCGATTTATGATATTGTGCGCAAGATGCGTGCTTCTATCCTCGTGCTAGGACCGCTTCTAGGGCGTATGCGACAATGCGAAGTAAGCCTGCCCGGAGGCTGTGCGATAGGGGCGCGCCCTGTGGATTTACACATTGCCGCTATAGAAAAAATGGGCGCAAAAATCTCCATAAAAGAGGGCTATATCGTAGCGAACGCACCAAAGGGGCTAAAGGGCGCAAAAATCGTGTTTGACAAAATCACCGTTACAGGTTGTGAAAATGTGCTTATGGCAGCAGCATTAGCAAAAGGCAAAACCCAAATCATAAACGCCGCTAGAGAGCCAGAAGTAGTACAGCTATGCGAAGTGCTAGCAAATGCGGGCGTAGAGATAGATGGCATAGGGAGCGATGTGCTAGAAGTGCGTGGCGTAGAGGGGGAGGCATTGGAGCTAAAGCCTTTTAGCGTTATCCCTGATAGAATCGAAGCAGGGACTTACCTATGCGCAGGAGCTATCACAAATAGCCACATAAGCATAACAAACGCAAACGCCTCCCATCTCCAAGCCGTGCTAGACAAACTCAAAGAAATCGGCTTTGGCATAGAATCCACACAGCATAAAGACGGGGATACCATAAGCATTTTGCCTGCAAATGAAATGCGTAGCTTTGAGGTAACCACCGCAGAATTTCCCGCATTTCCCACCGATATGCAGGCTCAATTTATGGCATTAGCCACGCAGTGTAATGGCACAAGCTCCATAGAAGAGAGGCTATTTGAAAATCGCTTTATGCACATAAGCGAGCTAAAAAGACTAGGCGCAAATATCCGTCTAAAAGGCAACACCGCCCTTATCAAAGGAAAATCAAACCTCGTAGGCGCAGATGTGATGGCGACAGATTTACGCGCTTCTAGCGCACTCGTGCTAGCGGGGCTAGTCGCTAATGGAGAAACTCGCGTGCATCGTATCTACCACCTAGATAGAGGCTATGAAGCCCTAGAATCCAAACTAAGCGCATTAAGCGCAAATATCCTCCGCGCAAGCGAATAATCCTATCAAATCACAAATTAAAGGGTAAGTATGCTAGTAGCAATTTATAGTATTTTGCTGTTTATCTCTCTTGGATATTTTGCCAAAAGAGCGCGTATGCTAGGCAATCGTCAAGGAAATATCTTGCTAGGATTTTTGCTCAATTTTGCCCTGCCAAGCGCGATTTTTAAGGGCGTATATCACGCACAAATTGATATAGGGCTAATTTTTACGCTACTAGGTAGCCTTATTTGCTCGATTTTAGGGGCATTGCTTGTGCTAGGTTTTGCGCATTTTGTATTGCGAGTTAGCAGGGAAGTCGCCATTACTATGGCGTTTTTAGCGTGCTTGCATAATACCCTTTTTCTAGGCGTGCCTATGGTGGAGGGCGCACTAGGTAGCCAAGCTGCGCACAAAGCGATTTTATATGACCAATTTTGCACAGGCTTGCCCCTAGCCATACTCACGCCTATGATGATGAGCTTAGGTGGTAGGGGTAGTTTTAGTATCCGCGCTATTTTTATACGACTGTTTGCAAACCCGCTATTTTTAGCTATGCTTAGCGGATTTGCGCTAAAAGCATTGCCTTTTAGCTTGCCAGAAGAGATTTTTTCCCCCATCTACGCGCTAGCAGCGTGTGCTACGCCTGTGGCGTTATTTGCTATTGGCGTTCAGCTTAGCTTTGGCGATGTAAAGCTAGAGTGGCAAAAAGCAGGCGTAGTCCTAATCGCTTCAATGCTAGTCATTCCTGCATTTTATTTGTGCGCTTTGCATATTTTTGGAGTTAGCATAAATGACAATCACAAAATGGCATTGCTAGAATCCTCTATGCCACCGCTTATCAGCTCCGCAGCCGTCATCGCTCGCGCAGGGCTAAACAACAAAATCGCCGTAGCAAGCATTGTTATGGGCATATTTTTTAGCGCGCTTACCACACCATTTTGGGTATTTATGGCAGGATTTTGACGCTACAAAATCTACCAAAAAAAGCTATAATGCTTTGTTTGATTTTGGTGTTTGGAAGTGTGCTAGCTAAATGTGATAAAAAGAGATTGTTAAAAAAGGTTGATTATGTGTAACAAGTCTAAAATGTTTGAAAATCCACTAAAAGATTTTGATTTTGCCCTGCTTAATGGAGAGGATTTTAAAGAAGATTCCGTGCGGGAGGTAGTTATCAAACCATTACTTGATGCACTTGCATTTGAGGGCAAAAACGCACAAAAGCATTTAAGCGTAAAGCGTTCGGTTAGCTTGCAAAGCGATAGCGTAGTAGGCTCAAATAAACGCATTAAAGCAAATGATATTGTTATCCCTGATTATTTGTTGTGCGTGGATTCTAAGGCGCATTGCGTGCTTGATGCCAAAGCACCGACAGAAAAGATAGCACCGCAAACAAATAACGAAAGACAGGCATTTTATTATGCGATAAATAAAGAGATAAAAGCCCCTTTTTACGCCCTTTGCAATGGCAAAGAATGGATTATTTATGAGACTGCTAAGCAAGAGATTTTATTGCAAATTGATTTAAAAAATGAGCTAGATTCTAAGTTTGGCGAGTTAGAGCAGATTTTAACCACGCCGCTAGAATCTTTGAGAGAATCACTTGACAAAATCGGCAATATGAAGTCAAAAAAGCCCGATGAGTGGTATCTTGCGCGCGAGATTCCAAAGCCGATTTTAAATCCAACAAAACAGGGGGCAAGGCGACATTATGGCTCTATGGCATATTTCACAAAGCAGAGTTGGGACATAGTCGCTCAAAATATCAAGGCATTTACAAATGAGGGCGACATAGTGCTTGATAGTTTCGGTGGCAGTGGCGTAACCGCAATCGAAGCGATGATGAATAATCGCTACGGAATCCACACGGATTTAAACCCGCTCTCTATCTTTATGGTAAAAGCACTCACCGCAAAGGTAAATTTGGGGGATTTACACGATTTAAGCGAAGAGATTTTAAGCGAATTTGAAACGCTCCGTCCAAAAAATGACAAGGAAGCAAAGGCATTGTTAAAAGGCGCAAAATACTATCCAAACGCCATTGACAAAGAATTTGGCGAAGTGGCAAGCACAAAAATGCAAGATTCTACGCTATGGATTCCTAAAGATGAGATTTTGCCAAAGGGCAGTGATTGTGCCACCGTGCTAGGACTTTTTAGCCCAAAGCAACTAGCCGAACTTGCCATTTTGCGAAAGCTGATTTTGCGAAAAACTACCAAACAAAAAGAAATGCGCTATTCGCTACTTTTGGCGTTTAGAAACACCGTTACCACACTAAATCTAACATACCATAATAGCCCAAGTGGCGGTGGAAATACAGGTGTAGCTTCGATATATCGTTATAGAATTGCTAAAAAACCGACTTTTTTAGATGCTTTTGCATCGTTTGCAAATAAGGTTAAACTAGCCATAACAGCCAAACAAGAGCTAGAAAACTCGCCATATTTTTATAATGCGTATTTTGAGCCTTTGCAACGCGTTATCAAAGATTTTAAAGGCGCGATGATAAATCAAAGGCAAAATGTAGAGAAAATCGATTCGTTAGAATCAAAAACAAACGGCGAAAAGATTTTTCAAGCAGACGCTACGAATCTAGCAGAGATAGAATCTGAAAGCGTGGATTTTATCTACACTGACCCGCCTTATGGAGCAAAAATCCCGTATTTAGATTTAAGCACAATGTGGAATGTATGGTTAGATTTGCCTGTGGATTTAGACACAAGAGAAAAAGAATGTATCGAAAAAGGGAGTTTGCAAAAAACAAGACACGATTATTATGATTTAATGAAATCAAGTTTGCAAGAAATATTTAGAGTGCTAAAATATAATCGTTGGCTTGTTTTTGTGTTTCAACACGAGGATTCTAAGCTATTTCAAACCATTATTGATTCTGCAGAAAATTGCGGGTTTGAATATGCAAGTTGCGTAAATCAAAATAATGGACAAGCAAGTTTTAAAAATCGCCAAATGCCAGCATTTGTATTTAAAGGGCAATTTAATCTTTATTTCAAAAAAGTAGATAATCCAAAAACGCGCACAAAAGTTGGTGTAGGTTTTGATATTATGGGGCAAATGTTTAAAGACATTGAGGAAATTATCGTAGAAAATGATGGAGCAACGCTTAATGAAATGTGGCAACACCTTGTCCCCAAAGCCTCTATAAATGGCTATTTTCATCTTATACAGGGTAAATTTCAAACATTTGTGCCAGACATTGAAAGGCGATTTGAAAAACGAGATAGCGAAAAATATCATTTAAAGCCAAATTCAAGTTTTACAAATGATGACATAATGCTTGAAAAACGCACACGCTATCTTATAGAGAGTTTCTTAAAACAAGCTGAAAATGAAGGCAAAAATGGCGTAGAATTTAGTCAAATTGTTTCTAATGTTGTGCCATTATCAAAAAATGGAGTCCAAGCAAATACCAAACTCATTAAAGAGATTTTAAATGAAATTGCAATCCCAAATAAACAAACAGGCGAATGGAAGCTAAAACCTAAAAATCCTAGCTTGTTTGATTGAGTCAAAAATCTAAAAAAGGAGTCAAAATGGAAATTGTAAAAACTATGGGTGAATCAAAAGAACAAGTGGTGTTTGTGATAGATAAAAACAATCACATTACTCCAAAAACTGCGCAAGATGAACAAATATTGATAGATGAGTGGAATATCAACGATGATATTTTGGAGGAATTTTTAGACTTTCTCAACAAATCCAAAAGCGATAATAACGAAAAAATCGCATTGCTTACAAGCACGGATAAAAACGAATTTTTGGAGAGAGAAGGACTTTATGATATGGCATTAAGTATTCTTGGTTACGACAATGAACCGACACAAGAACAGATAGATAACAAAATCGATGAAATCACAGATAGCGCACTTTTTGGCTGTGAAAATTTGATTTTGGTTAAAAAAGATTAGATTCTCGCGATTTTATCAAAATTCACAAATCTCGCAATGATAGCGTGGGGTGGTTTGCTTTTTTGGCTTTGCTACAAATCCAAAAAGCATAACTAGCTATTAGTTTTTGGCAGGCAAATAAAAGCTAAAATCCAAAAAAACCACAAAAACCCCTCGCTTAAAGACTCCCCGACTAATCAACTAATAAACTAAATCTAAAAAGAAGTTTAAAAACCTTAAAGGCAATATGTGATTAAACTTATTAAACCAACTACACCAAGTCCAAATTTACGCTACAATTTCGGCTAGTTTTTGCAAAAAAGCCACAAAAGACAAAAATACGCAAAAAACCACAAAAAAAGCAAAACTTGCTACAAAATAACTTAACAAAAATCAAAAAAGGAGATTACGATGAGTAAATTAGATGAGTTTAGAGAATTTGTCTCAGAAGTGCAGAAAGAAAAAGGCTACAAAGCCCCGCTAGGCTTTGGTATCGCTAGGCTTGAGTATGGGCAAAAAAGTGGCACGGTGCTAAGTGCGACTTATCCTACGATAAATTGGGGTGGGGAAAATCTAGGAAGCTATGCTGTCTTGTTAGAAGCAGCAAGGCGTTCAAACCTCATCACAGAGAGTGAAAATGAAGCCCTTTATGAAGTAAATGAAGCCTTTATCCACAAGGCTTTAGAGCTATATGAGCCATTTTTAAGCGAAGCTCTAAACGACCCAAATTCACACAAAAATATTCAAGTGATTTTAGCCCTGCGCGAAGCTATGGCAGAATCCAAACTGCGCGATTCTAGGGGGGTAGAGAAATTTAGATTTTGCGTAGTGTATAAAGATGTGGAGTGCGAGAGCGTGGAGAGCGCGTATATGAAGCTCCTTGCCCTATCTCTTGGCAAAGCCCCTTTGCGCTCTTTGCATCTTGATGGAATTTTTGGGCTTCTTAGCAATGTCGCTTGGAGTGGCAACACCCCCTATGAGCTAGAATATCTGCGTGAAAACGAAGTCGCGCTAAAAATCCGTGGCGAGTTTCCGTGTATCGATTTTGTGGATAAATTCCCGCGCTATCTTATGCAAGTAGTCCCACAATATGACAATATCCGTTTGCTAGATTCTGCTAAAACGCGCTTTGGTGCGTATCTAGGAAGTGGTGGCTACACACAAATGCCCGGAGCTAGCTATGTGAATTTCAACGCAGGTGCGCTTGGTGCGTGTATGAATGAAGGCAGAATCAGCTCTAGTGTCATCGTGGGCGAGGGAAGCGATGTAGGCGGTGGCGCGAGCATACTAGGCGTGCTTAGCGGGGGAAATAGTGCGCCAATTAGCATTGGCAAAAACTGCCTGCTAGGCGTAAATAGCTCCACAGGCATAAGTCTAGGCGATGGCTGCATAGTCGATGGCGGTATCGCCGTGCTAGCAGGGACTATATTTAGAATCGACAAGGCAGAAGCAGAAAAAATCGCAGAGGCAAATGAGGAAAACGGCGGGTTTAAAATCAATGATAACTCGCTATATAAAGGCAGAGAGCTAAGCGGTAAAAATGGCGTGCATTTTAGGCAGGATTCTAAAAGCGGGCAAATGATAGCGTTTCGCTCAAATCGCAAAATCGAGCTAAACAAAAATCTACATTAAGATTTTGAAGTTTTTGAAGTTTTTGAAGTTTTTTAAACTTTTGTATAAAATCTTTTGGACTAGATTTTAGCACAAAGATTTTGCCAAAATCTAAGCCACCAAAGTCAAATTTATAAAACTACGCTAAGGACTAAACAATGATTTTCATCGATGCTTGTTTGCGCAAAGATACGCCATATACGCCTATATGGCTTATGCGTCAAGCAGGACGCTATCTAAGCGAGTATAAAGCCACTCGCGCTAAAGCAGGGAGTTTCCTAGAGCTATGCCAAAATGTCTCTCTAGCCACAGAGGTAACCCTCCAACCCATAGAAATCCTAAATGTCGATGCGGCAATCATCTTTAGCGATATTTTAGTAATCCCGCTTGCTATGGGGTTGCCTCTTAGCTTTGTAGCGGGCGAGGGACCACGATTTTTGCGCGTAGTGCGAGAATCTAGCGATATAGATTCGCTAAAAATCGGTGCGTATAAGGATTTAGACTATGTCTATGACGCGCTTGCCACTACACGCGCAAAGCTAGCCAAAGACAAAGCGTTAATCGGCTTTTGTGGCTCTCCTTGGACGCTAGCGACATATATGATAGAGGGCGAGGGGAGCAAGACTTACGCACATAGCAAAAAGCTAGCATACGCAAACCCTGCGCTTTTGCACGCGCTTTTATCTAGGCTTAGTGATGAACTAAGCGACTACCTAAAATCCCAAATCCGCGCAGGTGCAAACGCTGTGCAGATATTTGACTCTTGGGCGGGGGCTTTAGAGCCTAGCGCGTATATGGAGTTTAGCTTTAAATATATGCTTAATATAGCGCGTGAAGTCAAAAAAGATTATCCAAATATTCCCATTATGCTTTTTCCAAAGGGTGTAGGAGGATTGCTAGAAGAAATATCGCAAGAATGCGAGCTAGGTGGTGGAAATTGTTTTGAAGTGTTTGGGGTTGATTGGGGCGTTAGTATCTCTAGGGCAAAATCCATTTTAGGCGATAAATATGTCTTGCAAGGCAATCTAGAGCCCTCACGCCTTTATAACCGCGCCTCTATGGAAGAGGGGGTTGATGAGATTTTGCGCATTATGGGCAATCGTGCGGGGCATATTTTTAATCTAGGGCACGGAATGTTGCCTGATTTGCCACGCGAAAATGCCATAGAGCTAGTCAAAATGGTGCAAGAAAAAACTAAACGATAAAGCCACACTATCCACAAAAAAGCCTCCAAAATCCCACAAAATCCACAAAAATCCTACCAAAACCACACAAAAGCAAAATCTAAATGCAAGATTTACCCCCACATATTCTTATCATAGCCACAGGAGGCACAATCGCTGGGCAAAGCACCACTTGTGCTAAAAACCCCCACAAAAAACCCACTAAACACACAAACTGCCAAAATCAATACCGCGCAGGAGTCCTACACATCGATAAGATTTTAGATTCTTTGCGTTTGTTAGATTCTACTTACCCCGCGCTAAAAGCACGCATCAGCACCAAACAGCTTTTTAATATCGATAGCGCGGATATGAATGACAAAATATGGCTAACCCTAATAAAAGAGATAAAAAAAGCTATCTCCACTAATGCAACTAAGACAGCCACGACAAAATCTACCAAAATCGATGGCATAGTCATCACGCACGGCACAGATACGCTAGAAGAGAGTGCGTATTTTTTGCACCTTGCTATGAGTGCATTTAGCACAAAATCTACACAAAAATCCACACCACAATCTAGCGCGCAAAAATCCCCCATACCAATCGTTTTAACAGGGGCTATGCGCCCTTTTGATGCGCTAGATTTTGACGGAGCGCAAAATCTCTACAACGCCATTTCCCTAGCGTGTGAAAAAAGCGCAAAATCTGTAATGGTAGTGATGAATGAAAAAATCTTTTGCCCTAGAGACTTAAGCAAACTCCACACAAACGACATAGACGCCTTTGGAATGAGTAATGAAAAAAATCTAGGAATCATAAAAAAAGGCAAAATAACATTTGCAACTTTTCATAGCAAGGCTTTCTCTAGTAAGACAAAATCATCGCCCCACCCGCTAAAATGGCTAAAAATCGCTGATTTACTCCGCAAAAAACACCTGCCAAAAGTAGATATTTTGTATTCATATAGCAATGACGCAAGCGCGATAGCTGCAAAAGCGTTTGTCAAAAATGGCTCACAAGGCTTAGTCATCGCAGGCTCTGGCGCAGGCTCTATCCACAAAAATCACAAAAAAACCCTAAAAAACCTCATCAAAAAAGGCATAGCAATCGTAGTAAGCTCTCGCATCAATCGTGGCAGTATCGCCCTAAAAGATAGCGACAAAAACGCGGGCTTTATCGACTCTAACGGGCTAAATCCACAAAAAGCACGCGTCCTTTTAGCCCTAGCCCTTATTTACACAAATGACATAAACAAAATCCAAGAATGTTTTGATAGATGTTGATAATCTAAAAAAAGAAAATCCAGCATATTTTTTTGCGTTTTTTTAGATTTTGCCTCTGTGCTTATAGCTTGCAAATCCGCATTTAAGGGTATTTTAAAGCATTTAGTAATTTTTGGAAAGACATTTGCTTAAAAGCGCGGACATAAGACTTGCAAATCAAAAATAAGCAAATAAGAGGCAAACAAAAACAAAAAAAACAAAAATCTGCCGATAAATTATTTTTGCCAGATAAGTTATTTTTGTAAAGCAAGAATCTAAAAAGCATTGTCTAAGCAAGACAACAAAACTATAAAAAGGAGGATTGCTATGGCAGTCTCAACCATTGGCAATATCACATATATCAACCAAAATATGCAAACCACCTCTGCAAACCTCGCAAATGCGACACAAAGAGGGGATTTTATCCCGCAGGAGTTTGAAAACAAACTAAAAGAAATCGCAGAAGTGCGCCCCACCGAAAATCTGCAAAAAACCGATGAAAACGGCAAAAATGCCAAACAAGACAGACAAGAAAAAGAGGACAAAGAGGCAAAAGAGGAAAGACAAGAAAACAAACAAGATAGCAAATCTAGCCAAAATCAACCACGAAAAAGCAACGCCCTGCTTGATATTACCATTTAGATTTCGCGCTTTTTGTGCATAGCTTTTTTTGTGCATAAAAGTTGTTAGCAAACAGCATTTTAAAAAATCAAAAACCCAAAATCTAAAACAAGCAAAATCTAAAAAGCATAGCTGTATTGCCCAAATGCTAGCACCGCGCTACTAAAATCTTGCACACTTCTAGCAGGGATAACCCTACCGATGATATTTAGGCGATTGTGCCGTAAAAACGACAAAGAGATACCCATCTCCATATAAAATCCACCGCTTTTTTGCATAGTTTTTAGCGTGCGAAAATCCCTTGTATCATAATACACATACCCATCTACACCAAACCCCAAAAGCCCTCCTAAAAAGGCAGTTTTTTTGCGATTTAGGCTAAATTCTGCTAGCGTGTCAATCCCTAAAGATACCATACCTAGCACCCCCTCATATCGCCCAAACCCCACATCAGCACTCACATACCCCCGCACACCGATATATGGCGTAAAAAAGCTATGCACCCCAAAGCTAATCCCAAAAGTGGGAATCCACTCAAGTTTGTTATACGCTTCTAAGACATTTGCCCCCCCGCTTATCGCCACAAAATAGCCGTTTTTATGTTTGGTAGTAGCGATTTGCTCTTTGATATACTCGCATAGCTCGTTGCAGGACTCGGTTTGGATTTTGGATTTTGTATCTTTTGTGTTTGTTTTTTTATTTTGAGATAAATCATCTTGGGACAAATCATCAAATTCCACATTTTGAAAATCTACTTGTTGGATTTTGCTTTGCTGTGTTGTTTTGTTGGCATTTGTGTTTGTAGCATTGGCTAGATTGTTTGCCTTTAGTGGCATAGCACATAGCACAAAAACAACAAAAATCCCCACGCATTCTAGCCCAAATTTTTTGACTTCGACTCTAAAAGCGTTAAAAGTGTTATGGATAAAATCTATGCAGTATATTTTGCTCTGATTTGTCAAGTTTAGCCCTTTAAAAGTGTATAATATTTGTTCTTTTTGCCACATTACCAAAATCATCTAACTTAAAAAAATAGATTCTATCCAAATAAGGTTTATGTAATGACACCAAAAGCGCACTTACCACAACTCCGCGTTATTGAAAATACAAAAAATGAAAACGAAAAAAGCATTATTTTAGATGGCTGTTGGGATTTTCGCACACCAAAATCCAAGCTAGAATCGCTAAAAAAAGCCCTCCAAAGCGACATAGAATCTATCGAGTTTGACAAAGATTGTGCCATAGATTTTGTATTTGGGACATTTTTGCTTCAGCAAATCTACGCTAGCGCATATCTAAAAACCCCAAACCTATCTACAAACACACGCAAAACCTCACACAAACCCCCAAACCAAAATCAAAATATCTCCCTCCCCCGCATAATCGCCCAAAATCACATCAAACAAATCCTGCAAAATTGCGAAAATATGCGCATAAAAAAACCACGCACATTTGCTAGCCTTTTTCGCGTGTATTTGCGCGGGGCAAGGCGATTTGGACGCAGAAGTCTAAAAAATCTAGGCAAATTTGTTTATACATTTAGCCAAAGTTTTATTGATTTTATCAATTTTGTGGGAATGACTTTTTATTTTCTTGGGATTTGTATTTGGAAGCGCGAGATGAGATTTGCTCCGCTTTTTTATCATATCAACGAATCTGGTTTTAAAGCATTGCCTGTGAGCCTGCTTACCGCCTTTATCGCGGGCTTTGCTATCGGCTTGCAAGGCGCAGTGCAGCTAGAAAATCTAGGCGCACCGCTTATGAGCGTAGAGACGGTAGCAAAGCTATCTTTGCGCGAAATGGGTCCTTTTATCCTAGCCCTTGTCATCGCAGGGCGCAGTGCTTCGAGCTTTACGGCTGAAATAGGTGTTATGCGACTAACTGAAGAGATAGATGCGATGAAAACGATGGGGTTTAATCCCGTAGTTTTTTTGGTGATTCCGCGATTTTTAGCATTAGTGATTATTATGCCATTTTTGGTGTTTTTAGCCGATGCGATGTCGCTTTTGGGCGGAATGCTTGCTGTATTTGCGCAAGTGGGCATAGGGTTTAATGCGTGGATTGAGAGATTTTATGAGACGGTGGATTTTAGCCATTTTCTAATAGGGGTGATAAAAGCTCCATTTTTTGGTGCGGCTATCGCGCTAGTTGGGTGTTTTCGTGGATTTTGCATACGCGAAAATACCCAAGAGCTAGGGCAAGCAACCACCATTAGCGTGGTAAATGCGCTGTTTTGGTGCATCACTATTGATGCGATTTTTTCATTTATCACCGCAAGGCTAAATATATGAGCAAAAACACTCCACAGAAAAATTCACAGCAAAATCTTTTTGCCCCCCAAAACGATTTACAAAACAATCTACAAAACGAGGCAAAAATAGCGCAAAACAAAGAGCCAATCATAGAAGTGCAAAATCTCTGCACCTCTTATGGCAATCGCCTAATCCACGATAATATCAGCTTTGAGATTTATAAAAATGAGATTTTTGGGATATTGGGCGGGAGTGGCAGTGGCAAATCTACTTTGCTAAAAACTATGGTGCTTCTACAACCCCCACAAAAAGGCGAGGTAAAAATCTTTGGCAAAAATATTTGGAAGCTAAAAAGCCCTACTTATTTTCTAAATCATTGTGGCGTGTTATTTCAGTTTGGTGCGCTATATAGCTCGCTAAGCGTGCTAGAAAATGTAGGGATTTTGCTTGAAGAATATAGCGACTACCCAAAATCCACCATCAAAGAAATCGCAAAATCCCTAATCGCAAAAGTAGGCTTAGAGCCAAGCGCATATCATCTCTACCCCTATGAGCTAAGCGGAGGAATGAAAAAGCGCGTAGGGCTTGCTCGTGCGCTCGCGCTAAATCCACAGATTTTATTTTTAGATGAGCCTACAAGCGGGCTAGACCCCGCAGGTGCGCAAAAGCTAGATGAGCTTATATGCCACCTCCAAGATGAATTGAGTATGACGATTGTTATGGTTTCGCACGATTTGGATTCTGTGCGCGATACGACAAATCGATTTTTAATGCTAAAAAATGGTAAAATAGAGTTTTTAGGAAATCTAAAAGAGCTAAAAGAAAATATACATTCTCTATCAAACGAAAATCTATTTTTTAGCAACAGAGGAGAGCGACTATGGAAAGACGCATAAATTACTTGCTTATAGGTGGCATATTTTTTGCCGTGATTGTGGCGTTGATAGCGTTTATAATGTGGTTTGGGAGGCTCGGTATGAGTAGTGATGAGCGATATGCCAAATATTTTATCCAAACCAATTACGACATTTCAGGCATAAGTGCTAAAACACCCATAAAATACAAAGGCATAAGTATCGGTATCGTAGAATCTATCGCGTTTGATTCTAGCAAAGTAGGCGTAGTAAAGCTAAATCTACTCATAGACAAATCTATCCCCATAGCCAAAGGCTCAAGCCTTGTGATTGATTCGCAAGGGTTAGCAGGGCTAAATTATCTATCGCTAAAGCAAAATCCAGCAGGCGATATTATCACCCCAAATGATGAGCCAAGGTTAGAGCTAGAGCAGGGTTTTTTTGGGAAGCTAAGCGATAAGGCAGATGAAGCCCTAAAAGAAGTCGCAAACGCGCTAAAAGGTGTGGATTCTCTGCTAAATGAGGAAAATATTTACAACATAAACCGCACGCTTTTTTCGCTCAATAAAGCAAGTGCTGAAATCGCCGAGCTAAGCAAAAATCTAAATGAGCGCGTGCAAAATGGGCAATACGACATAAAAGACATACTAAGCCCCACACTTCGACAAAGTCAAAAAACTTTGCAAAATCTAGATTCTACGATTCAAAAAGCTAGCAATTTGATTGATAAATTTAACGCAAATCCTTACTCTACGCTATTTGGCGAGCAAAAATCAAATGGGAGAAACAAATGAACTTCAAACTTTATAAAATCTGCTTTTTTAGATTTTGTGCAATCATTTGCGCAATTTTTGTTACTGCTAGTTTGCAAGGTTGCTTTGATATAAAGATAAAAACCCAAACGCCAAGCGTGGGGTATTATTCCCTGCCAAGCGTGCTAGAAGCTAGAGATTGCGCGGAGTTTTTGGCTATGCGCTTAGAAGTCGAAGTAGCAAGCGAATTTAACACGACAAATATTTTTATCGAGGGAGCAAATGGACGCATAGAGCCACTCAAAGATTCTGCGTGGTTAGATTTGCCATCAAACCTTATCAAAACCTCTCTAGAGACAAAGGCACAATCAAAATGTATCGCACTAAGTAGCACCAATGTCGATAGCAAAAACCCCCTCTTGCAAGTCAAAATCTTTAGCTTTGGTATCAACAAAATCAACGATAGTTTAGTAGCAACGGTAAATATGAATATCCGCTTATCACACGATTTGCCACAAAATCCACAGGCTAAAAAAAATGAGCTAAATACAAATATCCACACAAAAATCGATGTAGCACAAGTAGCAAACGCACTCGGGGCAAACGACACTAACGCGCAGATTTTAGCTATCAAAGACGCGCTTGATAAAGCATTAGAGCAAAGCATAGAGCGGGTAAATAGCGCAATTAGCACACCAAAAGCCACGCAAAAAAAGTGATATGTCTAAAATCAACAAAAGGATTTTACGCCAATGCCTGCCGACACCAAAACCCCTATCGACACAAAAACGCCTGCTGACACCAAAACCCCCGCCAAATCCCTAAAATCCCCGCGTCTTAAAACCTCCCTCTTGCGCAAAATCTTTACCGCCGCATCGATTCGGCGGTGGAATGACCAAGCCTGCCCTGTGGAGTTTGTCGAGCTAGACAAGCAAGCACACAAAATGGTGATTGCCTACTTGCTTGCACGCTATGAGGAGCATTTCCATAATGCCACCATCGATTGGGAGCGGCTTATTTTGCAGTTTTGCTATGAGTTTTTTGAGCGCGTGATTTTGACTGACATTAAACCCCCTGTGTTTCATAAGCTCATCACTCGGCACAACAAAGAGCTAGTGAAATTTACTTTGGCAAATCTAGAATCTGATTTGGGAGCATATAATTTTTTTGAAAATATGGGCGAGTATCTCACTTCTAGCGAACATATTTCAAGCGAAGTTGCTAGCCAGCATAGCGCGCACATTAGTCGTGGCAAATCTTTAGAGAGTGAGATTTTGCAAGCGGCGCATTATTACGCGTCAAAATGGGAATTTGACATTATTTATCACTTTAACACCAAAATGTATGATGTGCAAAATATCAAAAAAATCATCGACAAGCAAGTCGAGGGGCATTATCACCTAGCAGGAATGCAGCAAATCGCGCTCTATGAAGATGTGCGCGAACTCATCACTATGCTAGGGCAGCTTCGATTTCAAAAGCGATGGAGTCAAACCCCTAGAATCCCCGAAACCTCCGTGCTAGGACACACGCTCGTAGTCGCGCTAAGTGCGTATTTGCTAAGCCTAGATTTAGGCGCGTGCAAGGCGATGCGGATAAATCACTTTCTTTGCGGGCTTTTCCACGATTTGCCAGAAGTGCTAACCCGCGACATAATCTCGCCCATAAAGCACAATGTGCTAGGACTAGATGAGTATATAAAGCAAATCGAAGCTGAAGCGGTGGAGGAGAAAATCCTCTCAAAAGTGCCAGAAAATATCAAAGATGATATTGTGTATTTCACGCAAAATGAATTTGCCAATCGCTATAAAATCGAGTGCTTTGCACATTATGCAAAATCGAGCGAGGAGCTTTTTTCGCGATTTAACGCTGATGAATTTGAACCAATTTGCGGGGAATTTTTAAAAGCGTGCGACCATTTGAGCGCGTATTTGGAGGCAAAGATTTCTATCACGCACGGGATTTCTAGCAGGGATTTAATCGATGGCGCACAAGGAATCTTAGAAAAACGCGGGAGCGAAGTGATAAACGGACTTGACATAGGCGCGGTATTTAGGGATTTTGAGTAGGAAAGTGCGCTAAAAAGCAGGTTGGCTAAAGATTTGGCTATAATGACAAGATTTTAAAATTTAAAGGAGTGTCAAATGACTTTAGTTATAGAAAATGTCAAAGAAGAATTTTTGCCAGATTTTGTCAAAATGGCAAAAACTGCAAATGCCACAATCACACAAAAAAAGGGCAACACAATCGATAAAAAGGAAAGCTTTGATTTTAAAGCATTGCAAAAAGAAATGCTAGAGGATTTAAAAAAACCTCAAAATTACGCGGTATTTGAGAGGCTAAAAGATAAATGAAATACCTCTCACTTGATGATGTTATCGCTTTGCACGATGATATTATGGATACAATGGGCGGGCTAAATGGCTTTGATAAATCGCGTGTAGCCTATTTAGAATCCGCGCTAGAGCATATACAAAATGATGATTTCTACCCTAGCTTCTTAGATAAACTCACTCATTTAATCTTTTGCTGTGTGAAATTCCACCCATTTTTAGATGGCAACAAACGAAGCGCGATTTACCTAGCAAAAGCATTTATCAAGCTAAATGCACCGCAAAATCTACCAAGCGATTTTTACGCCAAGCTAGAAGATGTCGTAGTAAATGTCGCAAGCGATGAAATGAGCAAAGAAGCCTTACGCGACTTTTTGGCAAAACTTTTGGGACTATGAATGCCACGATTTAGCAGGACAAATCTAGGCTAAAAATTTCGTTATAATGACAAGATTTTAAATGTAAAGGCTAGCAAATGCAACAACCACATTATCCACTTACACTGCAAGAAGAGTCCCTAAAACAGCGCGTTGCAAGCGAGTTTTTCGCCGAGTTTGATTATGAGCCATTACAGCGCGTAGATTTTGCGCTGACTTATAAAGAATCTGCAAAAGACCCTGCCAAGCAATCTACCAACAAATCTATGAAAGATTCTGCGTTAAGCACATCGATTTTACTTGCGCCCACATTGCCTGATTTCCCCAAAATCTATACCCTTTGGGCAGAGGCAAAAAAGGGCAATGAGTGCGACATTTTTGATAGCCTTATCCAGCTAATTTTAACCATAGGAGCGCAATCACTACACAAAATCCATAATATCCCAGAATTTATCGGCGCATTTGACGCACAAAAAATCGCTTTTTTGCCCTACAAATACGCAAAAGACTTTATCGCGCGAAACGACTTTGATTGGAAAAATATAACCCCTAGCGATTATACAAGCCTAGATTTTGCTAAAATGCGCGAAATCACAATGCCTACTTTGCGCAAGAATTGCCAAATCTATGACTACGCAAAAGACGCCCACGAATTGCGCCACTTTATCAAAAACTCCCTTGCAAAAGGCGCACACAACCCCATAGAAATCGATGAGGAAAACTTCGATTCTGTGTATTTGCAATGGGCTAGAATCGTTTTGCCTAGCATAAACCTACACACAAGCATTTGGAAAAGTGCGAGAGAAAATCTAATCGCTCTAGAATCTGACTTTTTCCTAGCGGATTTGCTAAGCGAGGATAACACCACGATAAACCAAAACCTCCGTATCTTGCTAAACAAACGACTAGAAAATGCACAAGAAAAACTCTATTACAACATAAAAATTAACAAAGGGCTTTTTGATTGGAATACGCAAAATATCGCGTTTATAAACGATGATACTTCCGCGCATACACGCTTTTGGCTTCGCTATAAACGACCGCCTAAAGAGGACTTTTGGGAGAAAATCTATGAAAGGCGTGATAAACTCTCCCCTGAAGATATACGCGAGCGCAAGGGGGCGTTTTTCACGCCAAAAATTTGGGTGCAAAAAGCACAGGAATATTTGGCTAAATCGTTGGGTGAGAATTGGCAAGATGAGTATTATATTTGGGATTGTGCCGCAGGCACGGGGAATTTGCTAGCAGGGCTTAAAAATGCGCGAAATATCTATGCTTCCACGCTTGATTTAAGCGATGTGTTGATAATGAAAGAGCTTGCTAAGGGGGATTCTAGCTATGTTGCTAGATTGCCGCTGCTTGAGGAGCATATATTTCAATTTGACTTTTTAAACGATAGCTTTTTTGATGAAGTCGCTAATGAAGCTACTAAGTCTGCGAATGAATTTACTAAGGGGGGGGGGGGCAAATACAATCAAAACTGCCTAAATCTCTGCAACGCATTATAAAAAACGAACCGCATAAGTTAGTCATATTTATTAACCCTCCGTATGCGGAAGCTGGGAATAAAAAGAAAATGAGTGATATTGAAAAAGAACATAAAAGCGGAGTAGCCACAACCAATAAGACTTATGAGAAATATCAAAGTATTTTAAGTAAAGCAAGCAATGAAGTTTTTATTCAGTTTTTTATACGCATTTATAAAGAAATTCCAAAATGTGTTTTAGGAAGTTTTAGTAAGCTAAAATATTTAAATTCAACAAATTTTGAAAAATTTAGAGAAACTTTTCAAGCCAAATTTCTAAAAGGATTTATGTGCCCAGCTTGGACTTTTGACAATGTTAAGGGACAATTTCCTATCGGTTTTTTGGTTTGGAATCTAGCACAACAAACAAAAATTACAAAAACGACACTTGACATTTTTGAAAATGGTGGCGAAAAAGTTGGTAAAAAGAATTTTTACGCAAGTAATGACGGGAAAAATATAGGCGTATGGTTGGCTTCTTTTCGAGAGAAAAATCCGCGAATTCATCTAGCTATGATGGATAGCGGGCGACTTGGATTTCAACACCAAAATTTAGTACATATCGCAAATCAAATAGGAAATCAGTCACATTCTTTGACTATAGTATTAGCACCTAACAATTTAATTCCTTGTTGTGTATTTTTCGGTGTTCGCCACGCGATAAAAGCCTCGTGGATAAATGACAGAGACCAATTTTTGCACCCTAATAAAAAATGGCAACAGGACACAGAATTTCAAAATGACTGCCTTGCTTTCACACTCTTTCACGGACAAAATCGTATCACAAGCCAAGAGGGCATAAACCACTTTATCCCATTTAGCGAAAAAGAAGTCGGAGCAAAAAGCGCGTTTGCTAGCGACTTTATAGTGCGCTTTATCAATGGCAAAATCAAAATAGATTCCCAAAAATCACAAGATTCTTTAAACCTTTATAAGCAATCGCGCGACTTTATCCCCACAAAGCCACTAGCATTTAGCAAGGAGGCAAAGGAAGTTTTCAAAGCGGGATTGAGCTTATGGAAATATTATCACGCGCAGGCAAAATCTAGCCCTAAATACATAAATGACGCAAGCCTGTATGATATAAAAGAGTATTTTCAAGGACGAAGCGAGTCTAAAAACGGCAAGTCAAAGGGCAAAATGAACGCACGAAGCGAAGATTCTCATTACAATGACTTGCTAGCAAACTTACGCCTAGCCCTAAATGATTTAGCCCAAAAAATCGAACCAAAAATCTATGAATACGAGTTTTTGCTAGAATGACTTAGAATGATTTTTGTAAATCTAAAATATGGTTTGAAAATTGTTTCAAAAAATATCAAATATTTGATAGCACAAAACGCCTGCAAAATCCACCCCCAAAAAAATCCCTACCACAATAAACCCGCCCCCTTAATCCCCCTCGTGCTAAGGGAGGGAATCCACGCAAACCCTCCCAAAAAAAACTAAAACCACACAGCAACCCCACAAAAAACCTAAAATCTCTCCAAAATCTGCTTTATTTTATCACCAGCACCGATTCGATGAGCGCGTCTATATCCCCGTCCAAAACCCCTGCCGTGTCGCTTGTAGCGTAGTTTGAGCGCAAATCTTTTACTTGCTGATAGGGGGCTAGCACATAGGAGCGGATTTGATGTCCCCAGCCGATTTCGCTTTTTTCTCCCGCGTTTGCGCTCTCTCTTTGCTTTGCCTGCTCGATTTCATAGAGTTTGGATTTGAGCATTTTTAGCGCGGTGGCTTTGTTTTTGTGCTGACTTCTATCATTTTGACATTGCACGACTATGCCACTTGGGAAATGCGTGATACGAATAGCAGAATCGGTTTTGTTGATATGCTGTCCGCCTGCGCCACTTGCGCGATATGTGTCGATGCGATAGTCCTTTTCCTCTAGTTCTATGACTATGTCATCGTTGATTTCAGGGCTTACCTGCACGCTTGCAAAGCTCGTGTGCCGATTGGCATTAGAATCAAAGGGCGAGATTCTCACTAGCCTATGCACGCCTGATTCCGCCTTTGCATAGCCAAAGGCATTTTCGCCTTTAATGATAAATGCCGCGCCTTTGATTCCCGCTTCCTCGCCGTCTTGATAATCCAAAATCTCGACTTTATACCCCCGCCGCTCCGCCCAGCGCAGATACATACGATAGAGCATACTCGCCCAATCCTGCGCCTCTGTCCCGCCCGCTCCGGGCTGAATAGTGATAATGGCGTTGAGTGCGTCATTTGGGGAGTTTAGCAAAATTTCTAGCTCGGCTTGCAAGATAGCGGATTCTAGCGCGCTTGATTCTGCGAAAAGCAATTCAAGCGTATCGCTATCGCCCTGTGCGCTCGCTAGCTCAAAAAGCTCTGCGCTATCGTTTAGATTGTTGCCTAGTGTGGTGTAGGATTGGAGAGTTTTGGTGATTTTGGTTTTTTGCTTGGATATTTCGCTAGCCCTTTTGGCATCTTCCCAAAAGTTTGGCGCAGATTCTAACGCCTCTAGTTTGGCTAGCTCCTCTTGCAAAATAGAGGGCTTGATAATCTCGCCGATAGTGGCGTATTTGCTTTGCAAAGTTTTTAGCAATTCGCCATATTGATAAGAATCCAAACAGCCCTCTTGTAATTTTGTAGATATGTTGTAGATTTTGGTAGTTTTAGATTTTGCGCTTGCTTTAGCAGGCGACTACTAAGCTATATTAGCGTCCAGCACGACAAAAGCGCAAAATCCATTCTCCGCAAGCTAGTTATTTTTTGCTCTTTTTAGACTTGCTAGATTCTGCTTGTGCTTTTTGTGCCTGTATATCATCGATTAGCTTTTGCATAGCAGTGATTTGGGTATTTTGCTCATCGATGATATGTTTTGCGATTTCTTGGATTTTTTTGTCTTTGGTATAAGCTAGCACGATGTCAGAGCTCTCTACCGCACCTGTGTGATGAGCTATCATCGCATTTAAGAAATCTATATCCACATCGCCACTTTCTTCTATCGCCATACCGCCCATCATAGATTCGTTAGCCTTAGCGTTTTTCTCGGCAAACTCTTTATAATCCTGCGCAGAAACTTTCGTGGTTTTTACGCCTTTTTTAGCGATTAGCTCTCTAAATTCTTTGATTTCAGCTTCTTGGGCTTTGATGATATTTTCCGCAAGCAATGCCACTTGAGGATTTTGTGTAAGAGGGAGCAGTAGCTTTGCAGAATCAATCGCACCTTGATGATGAGGTATCATATCGCTCAAAAAGTCAATCTCCACGCTTTTTGTGCTTGATGGCTTATGTGCGTGCATAGGAGCGTGCATAGCTTCTAGGATTTTGCTAGATTGCGTGCTAGATTCATCGTTTGCTTGAGTGCTTGTAGCTCCGCAAGAAGCGCATTTGGTAGGCTGTGCGTTGTCTTGGCTGTGGTTTTGGTGTGCGTGAATGCTACTCATAAGGGCTAGGCTAGATACCGTAGCAAGTGTAAGTTTTGAGAGGGTTTTCATTTCGTGTCCTTTGTGTTTGTGATTTTTTTGCTTTTTTTTATTGTTGCAAATCACTGCAAAAATCCAAATAAAAAAGCAAAAACGCTAAATTATAATAAAAAATAAAAAACAAACAAAATGTAGATTCTATAAAACGCAGATTTTGCCCTCATTTGCCACAATCTAGCGTTATCAATATTGCGCTATTTTGCGACACTTTACACCAAAATCTACTTTTTGGTATTTTTAGCAAAGCATTATTTTTTTTAAAAAGCGCGTAAATGCACCTATAATGCCACTCTAAAGCAGGTTAAGGGAGGATTTTTGCCCTCCTAGCTTGCGCACTATATGTGAAAATCTCATCAAAAAGCATATCCTCACTCCTAAATGTATAGCTAAAAATAACCCTGCCATTTATATCATATCGCTTGCCACCTACGACTTTTTTGTCTTTTTCGTATAGCTCAGCTTGGAGTTTTGGCGCACTGCCACCCCCGCTAAAAAATACCCGATAAATCGTCAAATCCTCCCCCTCAATGGTTATGATTTCTTTATGTAAGATTCCGTTTTTGTAAGTTTGGAGGATATTTTTGCCCCTTTGTTTTTCATTTTTTGTTCTTAGTGTCTTGCCATCGGCGTTATAAAGCCATTGGGTATGCGAATGCGGCAAATATGATATTTTAGATTCTCGCACATTATTTTGGTTATAAGTGCTTCCATTTGCTCCATTTTCTTGTATTTCAAACTCACTCGCAAGCGCACCATTTGTGTGAAAAGTTTTTATGTTATTTCCACTTTTTTCAAAAGCGATTTGCCCGCTAGGATACCTCCACACTTCGCCCCTATCGCTAGAATCTTTGCTTAGCGCATTTGCAAAATCAAGAGGCTTTATAGAAAAATACACCTGCTCTTTATCATAATTTTGATATGGCGACACAAGCACGCCATTTTTGTGCGATGCCCTATGGAGTGGCTTTTGACTAGGATAATCATATACGATTTCTTCGCCATCTAGCACGCCATTTTTATAAAATCTAGATATTTTCAAAATCCCATTTTGCCCATAAGTCTTTGCCTCCCCGCTTAAAAAATCATCTACATAATGTTGCAAAAACACAAGATTTTTACCCACATATCCGCTAGAATTACCATTTTTTTTGCCATTGATATATGGGGTTTTCACCGCGATATTTTGCGCATCAAAAAATAGATTCTCTCCATTTAAAATGTCATTTTTATAGCTCTTTTTGCCGATTACTACTTCGTTGCGATAAGTCGTGCTAATACCCTCTTTTTTAGAATTTTTATACATCTGCGTGGTGCGGATTTTGCCTACTTGGCTTACCACCTCTCCGCTTAATACGCCATTTTCATAAGGCACTTCTTTTATTACTTCGCCATTTTTGTAGATTTTGCTCCTCCCGTGAAGTTGCCTATTTTTAAAGCTAAGACTTGCTAAAATCTCGCCATTTTCATCATAAATATTGATTAGTTGAAAACCTTGTTGATTATCTTTTTTTAGGTGCAAAATCGCATTGCCATCGCTTCTAGGAGAGGATTTTGCTAGCTCATTATATGATATTTGCATAGGCAGGGGTGCGGGCAAATCTTTAGTGAGCAAATCTTTGGCTGGCAAAATGTTTGCGGGAGGATTTTTGGCAGGAGGATTTTTTGGAGGCAAGTCTTTTGATAGGGTGTTTGTAGGCTCTTGAGAGGTTTTTGGAGGTTTTTTAGATTCTAGTTTTGGCGGTTTTTGTGGCACAGATGGTGTTTTTGTTGTCTTAGATTCTGCGCTAGATTTTGTATTTTTAGATTCTATGTTAGATTGTGTTTTTTTGGGTGCATTTTTGCCTAGCGAGGCAGAATATATTGTTTGATTTTTTTGTGTAGTTTTGGAGGTGGATTGGTTATTTTTTTTAGCAGTGGCATTAGATTTTGAAATATTACTAGATTTTGGCGTTTTGGATTGATTTGATAGGCTAGAATCATTAGCGTTGTATTCTTGCCTAGATTCTAGCTCGTATTTAGCACAGCCATTTATGATGATTGCTATGCAGATTATCGCTAGCTTTGTAGCGCATATTACACAAAATCCACCCCAAAACGCCATATATTTCATTTGCTATTATCCTTACAAATGCTTTTATGCAGAATCGCAAGTCTTTGCGCTCATTTACGCAAAAAAGCATATTTGCAAAGTATTATAGCAGATTTTGAAATTATGGTAATGTTTTGTAGTTAGTCGCCTTTACAAGTATATGAAATATATCCCCCGCTATTTGCATAAGAATATGTGCAACCACAATCTAAAATACATTGTTGCTTACAAGCATTTGTTGCGAGAAATCCGCTACATTTGTTTGTATCGCATTTTTGCACGCATCGGCTTTTTTCTTCAGCACTTTGGTCATCAATCAACTGCTTACACGCACTAAAACTTAACATACACACCGCCACTAGCCCCACTTGTAGCAACTTGCCTAATTTGTTTGATTTTGTTAATGATCTTTGCATTTGCAATCCTTATTTAAGAAGTAAAATTATGATTCTTTGTAATATTTTTGTATCTTGCAATTTTTGTTGAACCAAAATGTTGCATTTGCGCAAAAACAACAAAATTTTGCATACAAAAAATCACAAAGAATCGTGTCTAAAAACAGAAATCCTACAAAAAAAAAAAAAAAAAAACGATTTTTAAACCAAAATTTTTTAACCAAATTTATATGTTTAAGATTTTGCTTTTTTATCTAAAAAATCTTTTTGGGTTAGCTGATAATGTTTTGCTTTAGTTAAAAATCCCCCCACTTCTTTAAAGTATAGGTGCTTTACGATTTGATTTTTTGTCATTGCGCTATCGCGCTATTTTGTTGTTTTTGTGATAAGTTTTTACTTTTTTTCACAAACCTGCCCCCCCATTTTTGCGCATTTAACGACTATTTGCACACCCCACAAATATCATAAACACAATAAACTATAAACAAAAACTCCCCACAACCAAACCCCAAAAAACACAACCCCAAACCCTAAAAAATCTC
>NZ_JBSIUV010000028.1:0-32399 GCF_053654515.1 Helicobacter sp. T3_23-1059
CCCAAACTCTGCAAAATGCGCCCCATAGCCACTATCGCCACCGATAAATATTTTTTTGCTTTGTGATTTGTGTGAATCCGCGCCATATTCCACCAAAAAACTCGCCCACAAGGTTTTATCCCTATCAAGCAAGCCCCTACTTGAATAATGCCTAGCCGTCAAGCAATGAAAGCGCAACGCCCCAAAATCCACGCTAAAATCCACTTTTTCATTCCAATCTAATTCCGTGATTTTATCCTCACTAATCCCCCACGCTTTGAGATATTTTCCCACGCCAAGTGGGACAATCGCTTTTTTAACCTTTGAAGCGATTGCGCGAATGGTGCTTTTACTCAAATGGTCGTAGTGATTGTGTGTGATAATGAGAAAATCCACACTTGAAATATCGCTAGGCGCGTAAATATCAGCCCCGTGAAATGGGCGAATGACAAAAGGCACGGGCGCGGCATTGTCATTCAAAATCGGGTCTATTAGTAGCCTCTGTCCGCCCAAATTTAGCATATATGAGCTATGCCCAAACCACACGAAACTATCGCTTTTTGAGAGTTCGCTCAAATCGCTTTTTATGCTTGGAATGACAACATTAGTGGGATTTAGCAGGGATACAATCACGCGAAATTTACTCATCGGTGGCTCGTTGGCTACTTCTTGTGGGTGAGGTTTTGGGCTAGATTTTAGGTTATCTTGCGTGCTTTGTGCTTGGAGTCGCGCTTGATTGTATGCTTGTCGTATGGCTTCTTGTAGCTCATTTTGCGGGTGCAAGGCAGTTTTTTCCCTATTTTGCGCCCTGCCTTTTATAAAATTTGGCGAAGATTTTATCCGCGATTTTGTGCTTGCTAGCTCTTTCATAAGCACCTCCTTAATATTTATCCACGCAAGTAGCGCGATACATACGCACCACAAATACCCTCAGTATCCTCTTTGCCTTACGCATTAGATTTTTTTTGATTGTTTGTGGCAAGGGATTTTGATAGTGTGGATTTTGATTAAAATCTTATTTTTTAAAAATAATCAACTCATAGGAGCTTTTTTGTGTCATCACGGAGTTATCGCCTTTGTTAGCCTGTGTCCTTAGCTCCTCTATGATGCTATCTAGCTCATCTAGTCGCTCTTTTAGTCGCAAGATAATATCCACCCCCGCTAGATTTACTCCCAAATCGCGCGTCAAGCGTAAAATCGTCTTAATCTTATCAATGTCGCGTTGCGAATAAAGTCGCATTTTGCCATCTGTCCTGCCCGGCTCTATTAGCCCCTCTTTTTCGTATTGTCGCAGGGTTTGTGGGTGGATTTCTAAGATTTTTGCCACCACGCTAATCAAATACACAGGCTCATCATAGCTATACATTGTCGCTCCTTATTTGTGGGATTTTTATAGATTTTGTATCGTTTGTGATAAAGCGCATCGCAAAAGGCAAAATACATTAGTAGCTAGTTGATTTTAGATTTTGCGCTACATTTAGGACAAATCATTTAATTTGCGCAAAGTTATTTTGCTTTGTCCAAAAGCTCATCTTTTAGCTTTGTAGCTAACTCGCTAGATAGGCTATCCACGCTTGGCAAAACCACATTTGCCTTTAGATACAAATCCCCCATTTGTCCGCTTTTTATGTTTTTTGCCCCAAGCTCTTTTATGCGAAATTTTTGTGCGTTTTTGGTGTTTTGAGGGATTTTTAGCGTTACTTCTTTGTATAAAGTGGGGATTACTACTTTTCCTCCAAACAACGCCACACCCAAAGGCACATCAAAATCACATACCAAATCATCGCCATCGCGCTCGTATTTTTCGCTAGGAAGCACGGAGATTTTTAGCAATAAATCGCCTTGCCCGCTTCTGCCTTTGTGCCCCTTGCCACGCACGCGGATACTTTTGCCCTCACTTATGCCCGCTGGGATTTTGAGCTTTATTGTCTCGCCATTTAGCGATATGGTATGCTCCCCGCCCAAAATCGATAAATCAAAGGGAATGCTAAGCTTAGCCTGAATGTCTAAATTCTCGCTAAAACCACCACCAAATCCACTTGAGCTAAATCCACTAAATCCGCCTGCAAAGCCACTATTAAACCCGCCTAGCCCGCCAAAAATCTGGCTTAATATCTCATCTAATCCTCCTGCCCCGCCTTGAGAGCGAGCAAAATCGTGGAAGTTTTGCCCGCCAAACATACTATCGCCAAATTGGTCGTATTGTGCGCGTTTTTGCGGGTCGCTTAAGATTTCATACGCAGCATTTATTTCTTTAAATTTTTCTTCGGCTTCTTTTTGTTTATTGACATCGGGGTGATATTTGCGAGCGAGTTTGCGATATGATTTTTTTATATCATCTTGGCTTGCGTTTTCGCTTACTTCAAGCGTCTCATAAAGGCTTTTGCTCATCATTTTCTCCTAGATTTTTTATGTATTTTAAGCTATGTTTTGCGTAGATTTTGTGGCAATCTTAAGTGTTATTGTATCATAAAACTTTAGTGTTATTGTATTAAGTTATGTGGATTTTGCAAGTGAGAGGCTTGCAAGTAGAGATTGCAAAATATGGATTTTATAGCTAGGGACAAAAGAGGCGTTATGAAAGAAGTTTTATAAAAAGGCGTTGAGAGATATAAGGAGCAAAACAAAGATTCTAGTCTTTAAAAAAAAATATCAAAACTCCCAAAAACTAGAATCTAATAACTTAAAAAGCCAAAATTTAGTGCGCCTTAAAAAGTTAGGCAATAAAGCCACACAAAATCTAGCGCGTTTTTTAGCGTTTTTTTTTATGTTTTTTAAGGTTACGATAACGGATTTTTAAGTCGCAATATTTTTTTAAAAATACAACAATGCGACAAACATAAGACAAAAAAAACACAAAAACTAAGCGCAAGATTTAAAACGCAGGGACAATCTCGCCTTTATAATTTTCTAGCAAAAAAGTCCTTAACTCTGGGCTTTGGAGGGCATTTTTTAGTTTGATAATATCTTCTTTATTTTCATCGCCCTCGCGCACGACTAATATATTTGCATAGGGCGAGCGAGAATCCTCTATGATAAGCGCGTCTTTGGTGGTAAGCCCGATTTGCATAGCGTAGTTGCCATTTATCACTGCCAAATCCCCATCGCCCAATGCCTTTGGCAAAATCGCCGCTTCTAATGCTTTGATTTTTAGCTTTTTAGGATTTTTGATAATATCTGCCTCATTTGAGCTTAAATTGCTAGAATCTTTTAGCGTGATAAGCCCATTATTATGTAGCAAAATCAACGCCCTACCGCCATTTGTAGGGTCATTTGGGATAAGGATTAGAGCACCGTTTTTTAGTTCTTTTATGTTTTTGATTTTTTTAGAATACGCCCCGATAGGCTCGATATGGACATTTGCGATAGATTTTAGGTGCAAGTTTCTATCCTTGCTGATTTTGTCTAAAAACGGCTTATGCTGCATAAAATTTGCATCTAGGTTTTTTTCCTCTAGTGCTAGATTTGGCATCACATAGTCTGTGAAATCTATGATTTTTAAATCCACTCCTTGTGCTTTGAGGGCGGGCGTGATAAAGCGCAAAATCTGTGCGTGAGGCACAGGCGTAGCACCGACTTTTAGTTCGCCCGCTAAGCTAGGGGAGAGTATCGCTCCGCATATCCCAAATGTAGCTAAAATTTTTACGAATATTTTTGGTGTTTTTGCTAGTTTTTCTTTTGTTTGTTTAGACATTTTTGCTCCTTTTGTATTTGTTTTATTTGCGTTTTTTTACAGGCAAAATCTCGCCTTTATATTTTTGCAAGATAAAATCTGCCACTTCATCGCTTAGTAGCACTTCTTTTAGCGTGGTTATATCTTGGCTAGATACATTATCACTGCGAGAGACTAGCACATTTACATACGCGCTTTTTTCGCTCTCGTGGAAAAATGAATTTTTTAAGCTCATTTTTGCTTGCAAGGCATAGTTGCCATTTATCACAGCCGCGTCAATCCCATCTAGCACGCGTGGCAAAGTCGCAGCCTCCACAGGTCTAAATTTAAATTTACGCGGATTTTCTATAATATCTGCCTCCGTGCAGGCTAGATTTTGTGGATTTTTTAGCTTTATCACGCCATTATCGTGGAGTAGGATTAACGCTCTAGATAGATTTGTAGGGTCATTTGGGATAGCGATAGTCGCGCCATTTGGTATAGATTCTACGCTTTTAAATTTTTTGGAATAAAATCCAAGCGGGATAATATAAATAGGCTCTATTGCGACTAAATCTAGCTTTCTATCGCTTGCCATTTTTTGCATAAATGGTTTATGTTGATGTAGCGTAGCATCTAGGCTTTTTTCCCCCAAAGCAATATCTGGCGTAATGTAGTCTGTAAAGCTAACTACGGTCATTTTGACACCCTTTTTTGCCAAAAGTGGCTTTGCAAACTCTAAGATTTCAGCCGCTGGCACGGGCGTAGCACCGACTTTGATTTCGCCTGCATTTAAAAAAGTAAAGCTAAAAATAGCCAAAAATGACATAGCAATTTTTATAGATTTTTGTGCGTTTGCTAGTGCGTTGGCTAGAAGTTTTGGAAATGGTAGCATTTGATTCTCCTTTGATTTTGCGTGGTTTTTGTTTGATTTTGTATTTTTTGGATTTTGTGAAGCGATGGCTTTTTGCGGGCGTTTTTTGCATTTATGCCTTTTTGTTTGTCTTAGCTTTTTTCATTACCTTTTATCACCGCTATGACAAAATCTAAAAACCAAAAATATATCGCAAAAAATCTAACACAAAATAAATCTTAAATTTTACTTAAAATATTTTTTGATTATTTTGTTATTCATTCCCATTTCACAAAAGCAAATTTTAAGTTTATTTGGTTTATGATTGCGTTTGTTTTTTACATTTTGCTTGTGAATCTTATTTTCTTAAAATGCTAGGTATAATGAGAAAATCATCATTTACAAGATTTCAAATGTGCTAAAAGATTTTGTAAAGACTGCGTAAAAAAGGGGTTTGAAATGGTTTTGTATGGAATAAATATCAATAAGGCATTGGCGTTTGTAAGCGTGGCTATGGCGTGTGGTTTTGCAAATCATATCGCATTTGCCAAAGACACATTAGCCCAAAATATGACAACTGCAAGTAATGCTACGCTTGCTAATAACGAGAGAGAGAGAGAGAGAGAGAGAGAGAGTAACTCCGCGCTAAATTTTTCTAATGCCATTGTAGGCAATGACGATAAAGATTCCCCCTCCCTTGCGGAGGATTTTGCCTTTTATCCCCCCTCCCTTGCGGAGGGGGTTAGGGGGAGGGTAAATCAAACTCCAGCTTCCTCAAAAAACGCTACAAATGATTCTAATGTGGGCTATACCCACCCCCAAACCCCCTCCGCAAGGGAGGGGGCTTTTAACCCTTCAAGTAAATCGTCATTGCGAGCGAGCAACGCGAGCGTGGCAATCTATAATTCAAGCAAAATAGATTGCCACGATTCTAGTCTTTTTGACAAAAGCCTAGAATCTCGCAATGACGGCAATCCTTATTGGGATAAAGATTTTACAAATTCTCGCAATGACAAATCTACCCACCCCCTTTTATCCCCCTCCGCAAGGGAGGGGGAGATAATCCAAAACAACGAAATCTCCACAAAAACAAACCCACACAAATACATAAAATTAGCCAAAATAGATTCTATCCGCACGGATTTTGTGCAAGCATATTTACCACAAGAGATAACAACTTCAAAAATAGATTCTACGAAAAAACATTTACCACAAGCCACAATGGATTCTATACGAGTTGCAAACAACACAGCAAATACGCAAAACAATGTTTTTATAAATAATCATAGAGATATTTCGCGCTATGCGCTCAATATGACAAATGATATAGATTCTATAAAATCAACAGAATCTATGCAAACAGATTCCACACCACAAGCATTTGACAAACCCTCGCACTACAATAAACTAAAAAAATCACAAGAAACTTCTAGCCAAAATATGCAAGATAGCCAAAATCCACAAAAAAGTGAGAATCTACACAAAAATGAAAATCTACAAGATAGCCAAAATCTACCAACAAATAAAAATCTGCAAGAAAACAAGAATCCACAAAAAAGTGAAAATCTGCAAACAAACAACTTAGAATCAACAAATTTAGAAGCAAAAGATTTAGGCAAAGTTAGCGTTACTGCGACAGGGTTTGCCACTTCGCTAATCCAAGAGCAAAGAAATATCATCATCATTGACAAAAATGAGCTGCAAAACAAAGGCTACACCACTATCCAAGATGTCCTTCAAAATACCCAAGCGACTTTTACTTACAATGGATTTAACTCCCCAAATATCGATATTCGTGGGCAGGGCGCAAGTGCTTCGCGAGCGGTCAAAATCTTGCAAAATGGTGTGCCGATAAATCTCACAGATTCCCCTTTTGCGTATAATCGCACGCCTATCAATGCGCTTAGTATCCAAAATATCGAGCAAGTAGAAATAATCCCGGGTGGCGGAGCAGTCCTATATGGAAATGGCACGCGTGGAGGCGTGGTAAATATCATCACAAAAAAGTCAAATAAAAATCATTTTAGCGCAATGATAGGTAATGTGTTTAGCGAGCCTAAGGGTGTAAGCAGTATGCAAAACTCGCCAACAATAGCCCTGCAAGGCGGAATCAATATAAAAAAAGTATTTGTAGGGCTAAGCGGTGAATACCACGATAAAAATGGCTACCGTGAGGGTGAAAAAAATAGAGGCTATTCTCTAAGCAGTGATATTATTTATGCTATCAATGATTCTCATCGCTTAAGCGCAAATCTAAATTTTTATGAGGAATGGTTAAAATTTGCCGATGGACTAACTTATGCAGAGCTACAAAGCAATCGCAGACAATGGAAAAGCGGTAACTCTCAAAACGAAATGAAAAAGACAAATGCGTCCTTGTCGCTAAATCACAACTACCGACAAAATTATGATAATGATAGAAATCTAACGCTAGATACCACTGCATTTTACGCGTATGACAACAATACTTACCAACATTCTGCGGGGTATTTTTTTGACAACAAAGCAGGGCTAAATTTTAAAAGCAAGTATAGTTACAGCAAAAAGGGGGAAGTGATACTTGGATATGAAATGCTCTACGCAGAGGGCAAAAGAGGCAGTTTTCAAGATATTAGCATTTCGCTACCAAACACAATAATGACAAGACGGCAAATCGTGGAAAATATCAACCACCCACGCAAAATCTCAAACTCAATATTTGGGCTAAATAGGCATTATTGGATAAATAGATTTATCAATGGACATTACAGGGCGTTTTCTACTTCTTTTGGTATGCGCTATGAAAACGCGATATACTTGCTAGAGCGAAGCACTTATCAATGGGGGCAAAACTATAATAATGGCGTGGCTTTGGGCAATCCAACCATACTAAATGACACGCAAAAACCAAAAAGCATTTCTAATAATCTCGCCATAGAATTTTTGCCTAGTTTTGAATATTCGCTCACAGGAAATGTATATGCAAAATATGAGCGTGGGTTTGTCTCGCCAAGTCCTAGCGAGCTAACGAATAAAAGTGCTAACCAAACCTACTATGCAAGTGGTGTAAAGCCAGAGACTTATGACAGCGTAGAGCTAGGCATAAAAGATGAGATTTTGGGGAATCCTATCGGGGTTAGCGTGTTTTATACACATACAAATAGTGAGATAATGCACGAATCTTTGGGCAGTTCTTTTAGTGGAGGGTGGAGATATTATAACCTTGATGAAACACATAGAGCGGGTGTGGAATTTATAAGCAAACAACGATTTTGGAGGCTACATTTTAGTCAAAATCTAAGCTATATTTTTTCACGCATTGCAAAAGGCAACAACAAAGGAGCAAAAGTCCCGCTCGTGCCAGATTATAAATTAGCATTTGATTTTGGTATAGAAGCACCAAAATCTGCAAGGCATAATGTAACGCTATTTATAAATCCTATATTTTATGGAAATCAACGCGATAGCTACAATGCCAAAATCAAAGGCTATATTTTGACAGATATTGGTGGCGTGTATGCTTACAAATGGAGTGAAAAAAGCTTAGAGCTAAGCTTTGGGGTGCGAAATGTCGCTGATACCAAATACAACTATTTGCAATATAAAGCTAACGGAGAGTATTTATACTTGCCTGCGTGGGGCAGGAGTTTTTATGTGGAAATGCGATTTAGAATCTAGCTTTTTAGAATGGCTTTGAGTAGGTTTATGCTAGATTTTGGGCTTGTGGGTTTGCAGGAGCGTTTTAGCTAGGTGGCAAAATCTACGAATTACGCTAGATTTTGCAAAATCTAGCTAAGATTTTTGAAGTTTTTTTGCAGTTGATTATGTTTGCAAAAAGTTTTATTCATTTGTTATTCATCTTTTTGCTTATCCCAGCAAAGAATGGTTTTTCCATCATCATCTTTGGTTACATCGCCCATACCCATTATATTATACCCCGCATCGACATAGTGGATTTCGCCTGTTACGCCATTTGCCAAATCACTTAGCAGATACATAGCCGAGTTGCCGACATCTTGTGTGCTTACATTGCGCTTGAGAGGGGCATTGATTTCGTTGTATTTAAGTATCATTCTAAAATCCCCGATTCCGCTTGCAGCAAGCGTTTTTATGGGACCCGCGCTGATTGCATTTACGCGGATTCCGCGAGTGCCTAAATCCCTAGCAAGATAGCGCACGCTAGATTCTAGCGCGGCTTTTGCCACGCCCATCACATTGTAATGCGGGACATATTTTACGCCACCTAAATAACTAAGCGTTAGGATAGATGAGTTGTCTTTGAGTGCGGGCAAACAAGCGCGAGTAAGGGAGAGAAGCGAATACACAGAAGTGCCAAGCGCAATATCAAAAGCATCTTTTGTGGTATTGATAAACGCGCCTTCTAATGCCTCTTTTGGCGCATACGCTACGGCATGGACTAGGAAATCTATCTCGCCAAATGTGGATTTTAGGTTTTTAGATAGAGAATCCAAGTGTGTTTGGTTATTTACATCTAGCTCTAGCACGCATTTTGAGCCAAACTCTTGTGCGATAGGCTCTACGCGCTTTTGCAATGCTTCATTTAGATAAGTGAAAGCCATTTGCGCGCCTTGCTCATAGCAGGATTTTGCTATGCCATAGGCTATGGATTTGTTGTTTGCTATGCCTACGATTAACCCTTTTTTACCTTTTAGTAGCATTTATGCACCCCTTTAGATTTTGGTAGTAAATCTAACATTATAGCAAAGAAAAATTATAACTTTGTTATTGCATTTGCGTGGCATAATGGAATCTTTTTTGTTTATTTTTTTTAGCTTTTTGTGCGACTGCTAGTCATTGCATACCAAAATCTACGATTAAAATAAAAACAAAGAAAACGCGTGAAAAAAACAAAAAATCACTTGCTAAATGTGCCATTGTCAAATGTGGCTACAAAGACATTGCCGCTTGAATACATAGATACGCATTGCAAACCTAATGAAAAAAAAAATCTACTTGCTTTTTCTGGTGGTAGCGATTCAGTGGCGTTGTTTTTTTTGCTAATGCAAAATGGCGTGGATTTTGACATAGCTATCGTGGATTATGCGCTAAGAGAGCAAAGCAAGGAAGAAGTAAGATATGCGCTAAATCTAGCAAAAAAACACAATAAACAATGCTTTGTAAAAAAATCTCCCAAAATCAAAACAAACTTTGAGGCAAACGCAAGGAGCGTTCGCTACGAATTTTTTGAAGAATTGATAGCAAAATATGACTATGAAAATCTGCTTTTAGCCCATCATTTTAATGACAAAGTTGAGTGGTTTTTTATGCAGCTTAGCAAAGGTGCTGGGCTTGGGAGTATGCTTGGGTTTGAGGGTGTAGAAAAACGAGAAAAAGGGCTTATAAAAAAGGGGGTAAAATATCATATTATCCGTCCTATGATTTGGATACAAAAGGGCGAGATTTTGGATTTTTGCAAGGCAAATGGGATAACATTTTTTAGTGATTGCAGCAATTTTGATAGCGCATATAAGCGCAATTTTATGCGCTTGCACTTCGTGAATGATTTCGTAAAAAATTTTAGCAAAGGGGTAAGACATAGCTTTGCATTGCTTGAGGGCGAAAAAAACGCGCTATATGCTGGGCGGGTAAAAGATTTTGGAGGATTTTACATAATAGAGGCTAGAAATGTGCTAGAGGCACTACACCATATCGATAAATATGCCAAACAAAATGGCTATGTCATCTCTAGCAAACAACGAGATGAGATCGTGCGCTGTGGGTTTGCCTGCGAAGTGGGAGGAGCAAGCAGGGCAAAAAACAATGCGCTAAATAAGCAAGGCAACAAAGCGGGGAGGAGAATCACGCAGGAAAAAATCACACGAAAGCAAAAAGGATTTATGCTAGAAAATATCAGCAATCTTTTTGAAAATCTATCAAAAAACACAAAAAATGCAAATGCAGAAAATAACAAAATCTATATTTTTATGAGTGCGCTAGATTTTGCAAGTAAAGCAGAATCTAACAATGCAAAAAATGCCAAAATGCAAAAAATGACAAAAACTCCAAAAATCCCAAAATTCACAAAAACTTCAAAAACTTCAAATGCTACGGGCTTGCCAAAGGATTTTAAAGAATTTGCAAGAAAATCACATATCCCCCAAAAAATGCGAAAAACCCTCTATGATTTTTCGCTAGAAAAAGGGCTAAGCTATAAAGATGCCTTAGAATCTGTTATGAAAAGTTTTTGTTTTTAAAAAGTTTTGCTAATGCTTTTGGATTAGCGCAAAAAATCTATATGTTGCAAAAATCTAAATGACTAAAATCCAAATATTCTAGACCACACTCGCCCATCTAGTTTTAGCTCCATACTTACTTGGCATATCCCCTCTTTGCACGCGCTATCTCGCACTTGTGCGCCTCGTATCACGGCATTTACTCGCGCTTTTACACGCGAATTTTTAAGCACCATATTATGCACGGTATCATTTGCGCTGATTTTGATACCATACATTTGCTCGCCTAACTGTCGATAGCCATCGACTATCGCTGAACGCTTCGCCATCGCCACCGCTTGCGCTGGCGTGCAACAATCAGCAGGCGCAACGCCTATCCCAACTACCTCGATTTCTATGACTTCATTTTCCTTAGGAAAATCAGCTGGCAATCCACTTCTAACGCTTTTTACGCTAGAAGCTGGAGCACTACTTGTAGAGCTTGGGCTATCATCTTCTTCTACTTCATCTTCATCATCTTCGTCAAACTCTTCTTCATCATCATCGTCATCATCATCTGTCGCAGCAAAACCCTGCGAAGCAAACACTAGCCCTGCAACAAAAAAGGCTGTCCCAAGTTTCAAACCTAGTTCTTTAAGCATCTGTGCCATATTAAGTATCCTTAAGAGATTAGGATTTGGTCGATTCCACAAAATCGGCATTGGGGGGGATTATAGCACTTTTGCTTTTTTATTGTCAAGGTTTTTAGGCATTTTAGGGTAAATTTTATACTTCAAACGCCCTAAATCACACAAAAATCACATAAACTAGCTAAAAAATAGCTTAAAATTTCACGCATTTTTGGACAAAATCTACTCAATTTTTTTCCAAAAATCCAACCAAAATCTATCAAAAACCTAAAAAAATAAGAATCCAAACTATTCAAGCTCTAGTTTTTTGACTATCAAAAATCTAGCTAGCAGATAATACGCCAAACTTGTGAGAATATAGGACAAAATATTATAAAAAATAAGCGAAAATCTAAGTGAGTTTTTGAGAGAATCAATAAACAAATCACCACTATTATGTTCCATAAGCCAAGGCGCATCAAAAAAACTATCAAAAAAACGCAAAATTCCCTCCCTATCAAATGCTTCAGGCAAAATCCCAATACTACTTAGCACCACATCAAGCACCACACCTACAATGCTTGTAACCATAGAAATACCTATAAAAATGACAATCCCAACTACAAGCCTAAAACTGCTTATACGCAAAAAATTTAGCACCGCTAAAGTCAGCAAAATTTGCAATAAAAATTCTAATATGCTACAAAGTCCATAAGATAGATTTATCGCAATAAAGCCAATACTAACGCTTAAATCCACTCTGCTAAGCCTAGAGATAAACTCACTCATCACGCCAAACAAACTAAAATCTGATAAAAATACAAGCGCGCAAAAACTAAGCACACCAACATACACAAAACTAGCACCAATCAAAATAAAGCAACCAAGAACCTTTGCTAGCAAAATCCTATCAATCCCTAGCGGCAGGCAAAAAAGCAAGTATCCATAAGCCCCAAAGAGATTTTTGCCAAAAGCGTTGATGATATTTAGGATTTGCACCACGATAAATCCTAATATGCTGCTCATAAGCAAAAATGTGCATACTGAAGAAAATAAGCCAAAATATAATCCCATAGAATGCGAATCCAAGCTAGAGCCAGAAGCCACATTTTTTATCATCGCCACAACCCCAACTAGCCCTATGCCAAAAAAAACACCCATAATAATGTAGGGCAAAAATCCCTGTTTTATTTCGTATTTCAATAAATTTCTCAAATGCGCTCCTTAGATTTTGTTAAAACTTCAAAAACTAGCTATAAAAACTAGTTGTTTTTAAAAAACTCTTTAAATGCCTGCTCCAAATTGATAGGATTTTGCTCGCCTTGTCGTGTGAAATCCGCCACAGATTTGTGTGCTAGCACACTACCATAAGACAAAAATATCGCCTCATCTAAAATCTGCTCAACATCATAGATTAGGTGCGTAGCAATAAGCACAGAGGGGCTGTATGACTCTTTTGCATTATTTGTGATATTTGCTTTATTAGCAGATTCTAGGCTAGGTTGCGAAATGGATTTATTGCTAGATTGCGCATTAGATTTTGTGTTAAGTTGTTCGCTAGATTCTAGGTTAGAAGTTGTGGCGTTTATACTACTATGTGGCTTGCAATATTGCATTATAAGCGAAAAAACCTCATCTCTTGCCACAGGATCTACCCCTGCTATTGGCTCATCAAGTATATATAGTCTCGCCCTCCTAGAAAGCGTCAAAAGCAATGCCACTTTTTCTTTGTTGCCTTTTGATAGGGTTTTTAGCTTAGATTTTGTATCGATTTTTAGTCGCTCGCTTAGCTCCTCTGCCCTTGCTATATCAAAATCATCAAAAAAATCGCCAAAAAAACCAAATGCCTCTTTTAGATTCCAATGCAAAGGGATATGATTTTTATCAGGCAAATAAGCAATATGTGATTTTGCCTTGTCGTTTATGTTTTCTCCTAAAAATTTAACCTCCCCGCCATATTGCCTAAGTAGCCCCAAAAGCACTTTTATTAGGGTGGTTTTGCCACTGCCATTTGGACCTAGAAGCCCTATGATTTTGCCCTCTTGTAGGTTTAGGCAAACGTTTTTAAGTGCTAGTTTATTGCCATAATATTTTGTCAAATTTTGTATTTCTAAAAGCATTTTTTCTCCAAATTTTTAAGCGATTTTTGCGTATCATTCCAAAATGTAGCAAGTAATGAGATTTTATTTTAGATTTTTAAGCCCACATTATAGCGACTTTGCATTAAACGCACAAACAAAAATATTCTAAAATATAGATATAATGCGACAAAAATCTAAAAAAGGCGTTTTATGCAAATATATCTAATAAATGAGCTAGAATCTAACCAAAGAAATACACCACAACAACAAACATTATCCACACCACAAAGTCAAAATCTATCCCCACTTTTTTTGCAAACAGCCCAAAAAATCCGCCTTGATGAGTGCCTAGCCAAAACCTTGCAAATAAGCAAATCTCAAATCACAAACCTAATCAAAAAAGGGCTAGTATGCCTAAATGAAAATCCTATCAAAAAAGGCGGAATCTACCTAAAAGAAAATGATAAAATCCACATAAAAAGCCCAAACAAACTCGCACAAAAAGACGCTTTTACGCAAAAATGTGCTTTAAGCAAAAAAGAATCTACGGATTTTAGTGGTTTTTGCGAGAATTTAGAGGATTTAGAGATTGATAGAATCTATGAAAATGATGGTTTTTTGATTTTAAATAAACCGCCTTTTTTATGCGTGCATAGCGCACCAAGCCTAAAAGAGCTAACTCTGGTTGATTGGCTAAAAAAGCAAAATATGATGCTATCAAATCTCGCAGGAGAAGAGAGAGCTGGCATAGTCCATAGGCTAGATAAACAAACAAGTGGAGCTATAATCATCGCCAAAACCAACCCCGCACACGCCCTCCTAAGTGAGAATCTAAAATCAAAACATATCGGGCGATACTATCTAGCCCTCATAAATGCCCCGCTAAAAGAAAAAATCATCATAGAATCACAAATCGCTCGCCACCCAAAAAACCGACTAAAAATGGCAAATATTGATAGCTTTCATAATGCCCCTCAAAATCTACTAAAATCCGCTCGCTATGCAAAAAGCGAATTTGCCCCTTTGCTATGTGATGAAAAAAGTGGCATAAGCCTAATTGCTGCCAAACTCCACACAGGGCGCACTCATCAAATAAGGACACATTTAGAAAAGCTAAATAGGCATATTTTAAATGACATAACTTATGGCTTTGCTACCCAAAAGATTTCACAATTTGAAGCATTGCCAAAAGAATGCAAAGATATGCTTTTGAGTGGATTGCAAAAATGTGGATTAAAAGCAGGGGGATTACCATCAAATAAAACAAATGATTTTGCCTTTTTTATCCCGCGAGTATTTTTGCACGCGTATTTATTGTATATGCCTTTGGAGTTGCTACAAATTCCCAACTACGCGCAATCTGGCGCATTAAAATCTAACATAAAAAATGCAGGATTTTATGCCAAATCTAGCGCGCAAAAATCACAAGTTTTTTGCGCGAGTGTTTTTGATGATATGCTACAATTTTGCGTAAAAATTTTTGGGGAAAGGCAGTTTAATGAAGCGATTAAGATACCTCGCATTTTGCGCGAATTTGATGAATTTTATGATGAGTATTTTGATGAAAAATCTAGCCAAAATTTACACAGCAATATTTCGCAAAATGACACGCAAATCTAAATTTGCGTTTGTGGCATTGATTTGTTTGGGAATCTTTAGTGGTTGTGCGGACAAAACACAATCGTTTAATTTTCTAAGCAAAGAGGAAAAAATCGATGAGAGTTTGCCAACGATTGCATCTCATAAAATCCGCTATATAGCCGATGTCAGCTCCATAGCATTTGAATGGGAATTGCTAGAGAGCGCAAATATCAAAGGTTTTGTGCTGTATCAAAACAACCAAAATGGTAGCACCAAAAAAATCGCCACGATAAAAAACCCAAGTTCCACGCATTTTGTGCTAGATTCTCTACTGCCCGAGACAGAATATTCATTTCAAATCGCTACTTTGGGGCATAATAACGCCATTTCTAAAAAATCCGCCCCCCTAGTGATAAAAACCTCTTTTATCGACCCTATCGAAACCGTCCTCGCCTCGCAAAATAATCCAAAGCAAGTAAAACTTATTTGGAGTCCTCACCCAAATCCTAGCATTACGCGCTACATTATCCAGCGACAAAATCAAAAAGGTAAATTTCTAAATATCGCCACGGTAAAAAACCGCTTGCTCGTGGAATATTTTGATGAAAATTTAGATGATGAGACAGAATATGTTTATCGCGTAGTCGCCCAAGATATTAACGGAATCAAATCTGCCCCTAGCCAAATCGCAAAAGGAAAGACTAGAGCAAAGCCACCGATTATACAAACCCTAAAAGCAAGCAATGACAAACTAAAAGAAATTACGCTCACTTGGGAGGCGATTGCAGGGGCAAAAACTTATGAAATCTATGCTTCGGGCGATGATGGGATTACATACAAATCCATAGCTAAGACACGCAAAACAACATATACCGAAAATGTAGAAAAATTTCAAAAAAGCCAAAGTTTCAAGCAAGGCGATAGCGGGCTAAAAAGATTTTATAAAGTCATAGCTATCGATAAAGATGGCGTAGCAAGCAACCCTCCACAATATCCAGCCATAGGTTATACCCTCCCTCCATTGCCCACTCCCGTAGTGCAAAAAGCCACCATAGAAGATGAAAAAGCCATCATACAATGGGAAGTAATAAACCTAGATAGAGTCAAAGCCTACTCCATCTATCGCCTTGAAAATGGCAAAAAATCAACGCAATTACGATTTGCCAACACGACAAATACGACTTTCACTGACAAAGAAATGCAAAGGGGCAAAAAATACAGCTACCAAGTCGTATCCGTAGATGAAGATGGCAATGAATCGCTACCAAGCAAAGAAGTCTTGCTAATGATAGAATAGATTTTAGAGTAGATTTTGCAAAAAAGCTTATGCCACATTTTTTAGCCAAAAAACCAAAATCTAGTGCATTTAACAAGAATCAAAGTGTGAGTGAAAATGCCCCACTGCTATGCTTTAAACGCGATTTAGAGAATCTTTTGGATTTTGATAATTTTGATAAAGGCGATAATGTCGATAAAGGCATATCAAAAAAATCAAACAATGATTTAGAGCAAAATCTAGCCATATATCCCAAACTCCATAGCCTAAAATCTAACAAACTAGCCCTTATCCCCATAAAGAAAAACAAGACAATATTTTTTTTGCAAGAAATAAAGCGCGAAAATGATTTGCTCATAAATGGGCTAAAAATCACTCGCCCAACCCCTGTGGAGTGCCTAAAATCCGCGCTTCGTAGCGTAAGCAAAAACTATAAAACCATATCGCATAATCTCCACGCAAACAAAATATATGCTAATCCACAATTTTTGCTAAGCCCAAAAGAGTTGTTAAAAATTGTGTTTTATGCAAAATCTACCGAGCCAAAATCTGCGCAAAAATCTACAAAAATTAACTCAAAATCTAGCGCAAAATCTCACACACAATATTACTCAAAATATCACGCAAAAGATTTTGCCAAAACTCCCAAAATCTATTTAGAAATCGGCTTTGGAAGTGGTAGGCATATACTTTATCTTGCCAAAAATAACCCACAAGATATGTTTATCGGGCTTGAAGTGCATACGCCTTCCATCGAACAAGTGCTAAAAAATATCGCCCTGCAAAATCTACAAAATCTTTTTATCCTACATTTTGATGCAAGGGTGCTTTTAGAAGTGTTGCCATCAAGTAGCCTAGATTGCATATTTTTGCATTTTCCTGTGCCGTGGAATGACTCAAAAACTCGCCGAGTGTTTAGCGAGCATTTTTTAGAGCTAGCGTTGCGTGTCCTTAAAAAAGACGCGATTTTGGAGCTAAAAACCGATGATGAAATCTATTTTAAAGACGCTATTGCTTTGTGTGAAAATCTACCCAAAAACGCGCTAGATTTTATCTCACAAAACGCGCAAAATGAAATGACTAATGGGCAAGATAATGTGATTAGCAAGTATGAAGCGCGTTGGCTTAGGCAAAAAAAAGATATTTTCACGCTACAAGTCAAATCTTTGCGCAAAAATCGTGCGATTGTTTTAAAATGCCGTTTTCATTTTGACAAAAACTTGGTAAAATCCGTTTTGACAAAACAGCCAAAACTAAAAAGCCTAATCAACTATAAGCAGGTTTTTAAAAATGGATTTTTGCATATTAGCGATATTTTTGCTAGCAAAAAATATCCAAAAATATCCCAAAAACCAAAATCCAAACAGCTAGATAAATCCATTGCTAGAGTTGCTTTTATCATAAAAATGGGGGATTTTAGCCAGCCTACAAGTTGCGTAGTTGTATTTGAAGAATGTGGCAAAGACACAAAGGCTATCTATCTAAAAGAGCCTCCCCTTCCCACAAAAGCCACCATAGAAGCGCATAAACGATTTGTTAAATTATTGGAGAAAATATGAGCGTAATCAAAGCAGAAAATCTTACCTTAGGGTATCAGCGCGAAGAGCCTGTCATAGTCAATGCAAGTTTTGAAATCCGCCACAAAGATTTTGTATTTGTATCAGGTCCTAGTGGTAGTGGCAAAAGCACTTTGCTTAGCTCGCTTTATGGTGGATTATTACCTATGGGTGGAAATCTATCCGTCCTAGATATAAATCTATCCAAGCACAATCAACGCTCTATCGATAGACTAAGGCAACGCATAGGCATCGTTTTTCAAGACTATAAACTAATCGAGGAATGGAGCGTAGAAAAAAATATCGCCCTGCCTATGCACATAAATGGCTACAAAAAAGACGCCATTCACACCCAAACCGAAAAACTCCTAACCCACATAGGACTACTCCACAAAGCAAACAAACGCCCGCTAGAGCTAAGCGGTGGCGAACAACAACGAGTAGCTATGGCACGCGCTATCGCTCATCGCCCTAGTTTGATTCTAGCTGATGAGCCCACAGGCAACCTTGATGATTTTTCAAGCGATATGATTTGGAGCTTACTAAAGAGTGCTAATGAGCAATTAGAGATGACGATTATGGTGGTTACCCACCGCGTGCCTGTGCGGATAAATATCAACTATCGCCATTTGATTATCGATGGAGAAAGGAATGCAATCTATGAGCAACATTAAACAACATTTCTTTTTGATTTTGCCTTTGGTGGCTTTGCTATTTGCGTTTGAATGTTTTTTGCTCGTCTCTCGTGCCGTAGAGACTAAAGAGGACAAACTCTCTCAAAACTACTCCATAGTCATCGCAAGCAAACAAAAACTAAGCCTAGATTTTATACGACAAAATATCCCTGAAGCGATGTCAATAGAGCCTATCGACCCTAGCTTTATACTAGATAAAATCCGCACAAATATGAATAATGAGGACTATGAAAATGTCAAAAAACAGCTATCCCTCTACTACAATCTAAAGCTAGAATCTTTCCCCAATCTCAAACGCCTAGAAAAAATCCAAAACACCCTTGATAAGATGCCAAATATCATTAGGACAGAATCTTTTAGCAAGACGCACAACCAAACCTATCGTTTGTTATTTTTAGTCAAATTTAGCACGCAGCTTTTTGCCCTTCTTATTGCGATTTTAAGCCTGCTTTTGATGACAGATCAAGTTCGTATTTGGCATTTTGAGCATAGCAAGCGCATAGAGATTATGGGCTATATGGGCGCAGGATTTTGGCTAAAAAATCGCTTTTTCTTTAGAAACGCCATTTATGATGCGCTTATTTCTACTTGTATTATTATCATATTGTTTTTGTATGGTGCAAATACCTCTATGGCAGAAGATATCCGTCAAGCCCTAGAGCTACCAAAAGAAATGTTTGCTTTTGCGATAGATTTTGGGATTTTGCTTATTACTTCGCTAGTAGTGTGCCTTGCTTCTGTGATTGTCGCCATAATGCTACAAAGGCGTGCATAATGGCTAAACCAAGATTTTGTTTTACGCTAAGTGTGTGCGTGCCAAAGACACTTATGCTAGCTATGCTAGCAAGTATTCTAAGCCCGCTTAGCGCAAATCCAAAAAGTATAACAGACATCGAAAAAGACATACAGGACAACAAAGCAAAACTTCAGCAAAAAGCTCAAGAAGAGCGCAAAATCTCTAGTCGCCTAAGCACGCTTGGACACACCATAAACGAGCGCAAAAGGCAAATCACAAAATTGCGCGAACAAATCACATTTATCCAAAAAAATATCAACCAAAATCAAAGCCAAAGCCAAAGCCAAGAAAAAAGGCTAGATGGCTTACGCAAAGCACTACGAACACTTGAAGAAGAAAAATCAAAAGTCCAATTTTATATCGCAAACCTCATCATAAAAGATTTAGCATTTCAGCTTGTGCTAGATAAACAAAGCATCATTTCGCCAGATGATGTCATACTTGAAGATGTGTTTGAGATTTTGACAAAACAGACAAAAGAAAAAATCGTAGTTTTGAGCGAAAAACAAGGAAAAATCGCAGAGCAAATCGGCTCTATCACCAAAAATATCGATGAAATCACACATCTTATCGGCACACAGCAAAATCGCAAAGAGCAACTACAAAAAATGATAAATGAACAAAATCTATTAAATGAAAAACTCCAAGCCGAGCTAAATGACTACAATGAGCGATTGTTGCAAATCAGCAAAGAGAGGGAGGGGCTAGATAATATACTTCAAGAGCTAAACATAGTCAAAGCAAAAACACAACAAGAAATCCAAAAAGAGAAAGAAAAAGCCCTAGCCGCAGAAAAAGAGCGACAAGAAAAAGAAAGAAAAGAGAGAGAAAAACAAGCCAAAGCCCAGCAAGGCACTACTCCACCTCCACCACCCCCTGCGACAAAAGAAGCACCAAAAGTCTTGCAAGTGGCAAGTAGCTACAAAGATATTCCATTCATAAAATACACAGGAGCAAAAACAATATCTCCGCTTGAATACTACACGGTAGAACAGGCTTTTGGACCATATCACGACCCTGTGTATAATATGAAAGTATTTTCTCAATCTATCACGCTTATATCCAAAGTCCCAAATGCAGTGGTGCAAAATATATTTGAGGGCAAAGTAGTCTATGCAAAAGAAGCTTCTTCAATGCTAAAAAAAGTCGTAATCATCGATCACGGAAATGATTTTTTCACCATTTATTCACAGCTTGACAAAATCGCCCCCACAGTCAAGCCGGGCTTTATCGTAAAAAAAGGCTACACCATAGGCAGAGTATCGCAAAGATTGGGCTTAGAAGTAACCCAAAAAGACAAGCATATCGACCCATTAGAAATTATTGCTAAAAGCAAATAAAAATTTTTGCTAAATAGTCGATACTTGTATTTGACCTACCAAAATCACTAAAATAACAAGGAGGTTATTATGGCAGAGTTGAATACTTCACAAGTCTCTACCATCAGAGACACTCTTTATAATATGGCTAGTTCCGCTGGTGAAGCACGGGGAGTGGATACCGTGCGTGCTTCAAATCTGCGTGCTGCAAGCGCACAGCAAGATGAGAGGCGCAAAATTCAACACGAAGAAGTGGCACACACTAAGCAGGATTTAGTCAATCTTAGCAAAGAGATGAATCAAAAAATGCGTGATATTGGCACAGATATAAATTTTAGTTATAGCGAGGATATTCGAGGGCTTGTCGTAACGGTCAAAGAGCCAAATAGTGGCAAAGTAATCCGTGAAATCCCTAGCCAAGACGCCATAGAGCTAGCACGAAAGATGAATGAAACTATGGGGCTTCTTTTTGATAAAGAAAGCTAGGATATAGGCAAACGCGATATAATCCATTTTGCTAGCAAACACTTCAAGCATTTAAAAATGTTTGTGGCTGTTTGTAATAGTTTGTAGTAATATCTATAACGATAAATTTATGCAGAATCTAAATTAGGCTTTAGCTAAAATCTAATTTAGATTCCACGCCAAACACGCAGATTGCATACACTTCTTTACCTGTCTTTGCCTACTTCTATACTTTTTACTTCTAGTTATGTTGATAAAAACGATTAAAAACATATTTATGGCTTTATTATTTTTTGCTGTTTATAAATTTGCCAAATCGTGTGAAAATTCGTATGAAAATCTTTGAAAAATGCTAGCCAATATACAAACCAATATACAAAAATCTAAAATTTAGACATTTCACATTTAGATATTTAATAAAGTCAAAGTAACAAAATAAGGCAAAATAAAGAGCAAAAAAGGAAAATAAAATGCAAAAATCCAAAACCACCGACAGCCAACCAACCAAGACCCAAAATCTAGCCAAAAAAATCTTTTGGCTAAATTGCCTAGTCCTAATCGCTATCACGATAAATCTACGCGCTCCAATCGTATCCATAGGACCAATCATCGAGGATATAAAATCTATCTATGGCATAAATTCCGCATTAGGAGGGCTTCTTACTTCGTTGCCTCTTATTGCGTTTGGTAGTGTTAGCTTTGTGGTGGCGTATTTTTCGCCCATTCGTGCACTTTTATTAGGCTTAGCACTTATTGTGCTAGGAGAGATTTTGCGCGGATTTGTCGGGGCGTATGGGCTTTTTTTAGGTATGGGGTTACTTGGCTGTGGGGTAGCGATTGCAAATGTGCTTTTGCCTAGCTTTGTCAAAGAAAAATTCCCCCAAAAAGTCCCAAAAATGATGAGTATTTATAGTCTTTTTCTAAATCTATCTTCGATTAGCGGAATCCTACTTGCCCTGCCTTTATTGCATTTGTTGGGTTTAAAAATATCACTTCTTTTTTGGCTTCCTTTTAGCATACTAGCATTTGTGCTATACCTGCCTCACATTCGCAATGGTAGGATTTTTCGCACGCCTGCTAAAAAGCTAGATTCTACCAATCTTTTCACGCACAAAAGCGCAATAACTATCACATTATTTATGGGTTCTCAAAGTTTTATTGCGTATTCTATGTTTGCGTGGTTTGCGCTTATGGTAAGCGAAAAAGGATTTGGTAGCGTGTTTGGTGCAAATATGCTATTGCTATCCCAAATCATTGCCGTGCCTGTGGGATTTTTTGCCCCTTTGATTTTAGGTAGGCTAAGGCTTTGCTATCGTCCGCTATATATGGCTACATTATGCGGGCTATATATCATCGGTTTTATTACTCTGCTTTGTTTTGATTCTAAATCTAGCGTAGTTTTTGCAAGCATTTGCATAGGCGTGCCTATGGGAGGGGTTTTTGCCATTGCGTTATTGTTTATTTCTACCAAAAGTGAAAATCCACAAATCGCCACGAAACTATCCTCTATGGCACAGGGCTTTGGCTACTTGCTTGCTAGCACTTCGCCTTTTATCTTAGGTGCGTTGCACGATTATTTTGGTGGTTTTGATGAGGGGTTATATTTGCTAGTATTTATGGGATTTTTGGTTAGCGTGTTAGGATTTTTGGCAAACAAAGCAAACACCATAAAAGCATAAATCACAAACACACTTTAAAAACAATTCCCCATTTAGTCGATAATAGCTTTATCAAACACAAATCAAATAAGATTTTAATGCTACGCAAAATCTAAACAAAAAATGGCGTGGATTTTGCTTGCAAATGCGGGATTTTGGTAGTTTAGAATCTACCTTACAAAAAACGCATAAAAACTGCAAAACACATAAGGAGCATCAAATGGCAATCGGTAAGATAAACTCTCTAGGTGCGGGAAGCGGAGTTTTAAGCTATGAAGTCATTGACAAACTAAGAGATGCCGATGAAAAGGCTATGGTAAAGCCTATCGAGCGCAAAATGGAGCTAAATGTCGAAAAGCAAAAAACCCTAACCGAAATCCAAACGCTAATCTCTGGCTTGCGCGGTCCTGTGAAAACTTTGGGGGATTATTCAAGCTATTTGGGGCGAAGCACAGAAATCAATAATGACGCCATAAAAGCAAGTGTGGCAAGCGGTGTGCCACCACAAGATATAAAAATCGATGTGCATTCTCTCGCACAGGGCGATATAAACGAAGTTGGTGGGAAGTTTGAAAGCCGAGATAGCGTGTTTAGCGAAAATGACGCGAAGCTGACTTTTTATACAAAGGGGCGAAGCTATACGATTGATATTTATAGCGGTATGACTTTAGGCGATGTAGCCCAAGCCATAACTGATGCTACAAATGGCGAAGTCATCGGCACAGTGATGAAAACAGGCGGTCCTAAGCCATATCAGTTAATGATGAATTCTAAGGGAATGGGCGATGAGAGCAGAATCTATTTTGGCTCTATGCTTCGCACGGATAATATTTCTAGCAATACGCTTGACTTACAAGATGGGGATTTAACCCTAACCCTAAAAGACAAAAAAGGCGAATCTAAATCCGTAAATGTAAAGCTAAAAACCGATGGTTTGGGGGACTCTACGCTTGCGCTAAAAGAAGCCATAAAAGAAGCCATAGCGCAAAATGATGAGCTAAAAGATTTGCTAGATAATCAAATCCATATAGGGCTTGATAAAGATGGCAAAGGGCTTATCATCAATGATGTGCGTGGCAATGAAATCAAAATCGAAGGCGCAAAAGCACGCGAGCTAGGATTTCGACAAACAAAGACAGATGAAGATCCTATCTATTCCTCAAGCAATGCTGTAAAAGCAGGAAAACTAAGCGGGATTATTACCATAGGGACGGTTCCGCTTGATTTGGCAAAAATGACAAAAGAAAAAAACTCAAGCGAGCAAAATGCTAAAATCATCGCTGAAGCTATAGAAAATATCGCAGGAATGCACGCAAAAACCGATGGACAGGGGCATTTAGAGCTATACTCCGAAGTAGGCGAAATCCAAATATCCACAAACACTCCCGCCGATAAACAAGCCCTAGAAGACACAGGGCTTCGCGCAGGCAAACTCCAAAACTACACCAAATTGCAAGAATCGCTTTTTAAAGTCCGCAATGTCCAAAAAGCACAAGATGCAGAGATTTCGTATAATGGCGCGAGGGTATCTCGCCCTAGCAATGAGATAAATGACATCATAAATGGCGTCTCTTTAACCCTAAAATCCACCACAGAGGAGGGCAAACCCGCCATAATCAGCATAGGCAGGGATAATGAAGCCATCATCGAGCAAGTAAAAGATTTTGTCAAAGCGTATAATGAGCTTATCCCAAAGCTAGATGAAAGCACGCGCTTTGATGAGGATAGCAAAATCGCAGGTATTTTTAATGGCGTAAGCGATATTCGCTCGATTCGCACCGCGCTAAATAGGGAGATTTCATACTCTGAGCTAGTAAATAACCAACTACGAAGCCTAATGAACTATGGAATCTCTCTAAATGACAAAGGCGTAATGCTACTTGATGAATCCAAGCTAAAATCCCAAGTCGCAACACAGCCTCAAGAAACAGAAGAATTTTTCTACGGCTATGAAAAGCAAAACTACAAAGGCGAGGATGTCCATATTGACGGGATTTTTGTCAAAATTGATAAATTTTTGGCTGGTTTGGTCGATGGTAGTGAATCAAGGCTTGAATCATTTAGCTCATCATTAGAGCGCGATGCAAAAAAATTGCAAAAAGACAAAAAAAATGCCAACGAGCTACTTGATAGTAAATACGAAGCGATGGCAAGTCGATTTGCAGCATTTGATAGTCAAATAGCAAAAACAAAAAACGCTTTTGGCTCGGTGCAAATGATGATAGATCAATCTATCGCTAGAAAATAGCCAAGCCCACCAAGACACAAAATCCAAAAATAAGGACGCCAAATGAGAAGCAACGCATACGCCCTATACCAACAAAACGAAATTTCTGTGGAATCCCCTGCCAAGCTCATTGAAATGCTTTATGAGGGAATCTTGCGATTTTCTGGGCAAATCAAAGTCAATATAGAAAATGGCGACATCGAAAAGAAAATCTACTATATAAACCGCGTAACAGATATTTTTACAGAGCTATTAAATGTGCTTGACTATGAGCGAGGTGGCGAAGTAGCAGTCTATCTCACAGGACTTTACACACACCAAATCAAACTCCTAACCCAAGCAAATGTCGAAAACAATACACAAAAAGTGGATATTGTCGTAAATGTGGTAAAAGGCTTGCTAGAAGCGTGGAGGGAAATCCACCCAAATGAATTGGCTTAATGAGTTAAAAATCGCGCTTGTATCTAACGACTGCGATAAGGCAGGCGCGGTGATAGATAATTTCCCTAGCAATGAAGAGCTAGCAAAATGTAGCTTAGAAGAGCTAGAAGAGGCAAAAGAGATTCTAGCTCAAATCATAGAAATGCTACAATCTAACCAAAATCAAGTCAAATCCCAAATCCTACACATAAAAGCCGCTAAAAAATTCTTAGAATCTTACTAATCCGTAAAAATGTTTCATAAAAATCATTTGCAAAAAACTCCCCAAAAATCTCTTGCAAAAATCTTTCGCAAAAAATATCTTGCAAACAACGCTTCGTTTAACAAAAAAAAAAAAAAACGCGTTACAATCGCTCATTTTTTCGCACCTAATCAACGCGCAAAATTTTGCGCAAAATTTGCCAAAAACCAAAACCAACCAAAATCTAACAAAAAAAGGACTTACAATGAAATGGCTTTACTCTTTTTTCACACTTACGCTAAGTGCAAGCCTAGCTTTAGCCGAGCCGACAAATTCAAATGATTCTCAAAAACAAATCCAAGAGGCTCAAAAAGAACTAGAGATTTTGCGACTGCAAAAAGAAATAGATTCTCTAAAAAATGCCAACACTACGCAAGTCGCACATAATCTATCTAAAAAAGAGCAAAAAGCACAAAAAGAGGCAGATATATACGCAAAAAGACAGACAAGACAAAAAAACAAACAAACCCGCCGAAATCTCTCAAAAAACAACTTTTTCTTAGGGCTTGAAATAGGTGGATTTGAAGCCCAAGAAAATGCCACGACAGGAAACATAAACAACAAAACAACCGCAGGCGGTTTTGATTATGGTTTTATGCTAGGTGGTAGCCATTTTTTTAGCAAGTATGTGGGGTTAAGATATTATGGCGACATAAAAATTTCATACAATAAATTTGCAAATAACTCTAACCAAACAATATGGGCTAGACACGGCACGGGGCTTGATTTGCTAGTAAATTTTGTCGCTACCCAAAAAAATGAAAAATCCTATCGCTTTGGTGTATTTGCTGGGCTATATGCAGGTATTTTAAATCTCTCTGCTACGACAAATAAAGATTTTGGGTTTGGTAATGTAAATCTAGCTGCAAATGCGGGCTTGCGAATGGATATGGGGCGATTTGGGCTAGAGTTTGCCTCACAAATCCCGCTTGTGAAATCCACGCATTCTGCTATTGTCTTTGATGATTTTATAAATGTTGAAAATCCAAATTTGGGCGCAAATATCAAATCCAACTCCACAAGAGCGCAAAATTTCAACCTTAACGCAAGGCTAATTATTCGATTTTAGTCATATCCAAATCCACAAACAAAATCTACAAATGTAGCTAAAATCTAGCTACATTTTCTAACCCCTCCCCACAAAAACTTATCTTTGCAAATAAATGCGTTTTGCAATGCGTGCTATAATTTGCCGATTTAAAAACCAAGTAAAATCTACAAAAAAGCATAGCCAAAATCCACCACATAGACAAAAATAAACGCAAAGGATACCAAATGAAAAAATCTATCAAAACAAACACAAAATCCACAAAACAAAAATCTAGCACAACCAAAATTGCCCCTAAAGCAAAATCTACCCCGCACGCAAAATCTAGCAAAACACAAAGCCCACAAAGCCGATACGGTGAGCAAGAAATAAAAAATTTTGATGTGCAAAAAGATTTAGAGCTATGGAAAAATACCGCACCAAATGACTACATAATCAAAATCACATTACCAGAATTTACCTGCCTTTGCCCGCGCAGTGGCTACCCTGATTTTGCGACATTGCAGCTAGAATATATCCCTGATAAATGGCTTGTCGAGCTAAAAGCAATCAAACTCTACATAAATTCCTTTATGTCGCGCCACATAAGCCACGAAGCAAGCATAAATGAAATCTACTCCACGCTAAAATCTAAACTAAAACCAAAATGGATAAAACTCACAGCCGAGTTTAACCCACGCGGAAATGTGCATACCACCATTGAAGTTCGTAGCGATTTGGTAGTGCCTAAAAAATCATAAAAATTTATTGAGGTTTGCTATGGAGTTGCACAAGTTTTTGGGCAAGATTTTGCAACCTTTATCTAAGATTTTGCGCAAGATTTTGGGTTTTGGATTTTTGTTTTGCGTGATTTTGGGGAATCTAAGCTTTGGTGTTGATTACACGGATTATTCACTCCCTAGCACAATCACGCTAAATGGCGGACAAAGACAAGATACTATCACTTCATCAAAAGGCAACGGACAAGCCACTACCATAGGTTATAATCGCAATCCACACCTTACAATAAACGGCACGGCAGGTTCGCAATATACACTTACTATTGCAGATAGCACCACTACTTTTTATTCGGGTGGTTTTAGCGTGGCTAGTGGGATTCAAAGCGCACTTATAAGCGCACATACACTTGCAATTCAAAGCGGTAGCGTGAGTGTCGGCAATGGTGCAAATTTTCGAGTTGTTTCAAGTGGAAATACGATAAATGCGCAAGGCTCGGAATATGGTGGCGAATCTAAAGTGCGATTTTCGCGTGGCAGTTCGCTACAACTTAACCAAAATGCTACAGCAGATTTTAGCAATGCAAATTTTTTTATCCACGATGGAAGCACAAATCTCTTGCAAGGCGCAAATCTAAAAATATCGGTTACAAAAGCTATTCGTTTTCAAAATGAATTTGTTAGTAATGGTGGCATAGCAAATCTTAATGGTAGCGTTTATAATGTCGGCGGAGCTGTCGGCATACAAAATACAACTTCGACATTTACCATAAACGGCGGAAATGTCAGCGTGAGTGGCAATTTTTACAATGGATTAGAATCAAAAGATATGAGCGTGGATAACACAGGCAGTGTCGCGGGTGGATTTAATACTTTTGATTCGGCTTTTGGTGGTGGCGGGAATCTCATCATAAATGGTGGAAATTTAAGCATTACAGGCGCATTGATTTCACAAATGGGTGGGACTTCTATAAGAGATGGTGGAATCTATGACGCAAAATCATCTACCATTTCAATCTACGGCGGGACGCTTAGCACCACAAATGGCGTGCAAAATCGCACAGGTAGCACAATCACTATCGGTGCGGATAATAATGGCAAACTAGGGCAAATCATAGGCAATGTAAGCAATAATGGCACATTTATCATCGATGCGAGCGGGGCAAGCGATGGGAATCATACTTTTATCACAGGCACTCTTAGTGGCTCTGCCCCCACACTGCGAAATGGCAATACAGAATTTGCTAGCTCCAACATAAATGGGGGCAATCTAGCCGTTAGCCTAAATAACGATAAAATCGCTAGCTTTACCCACGCACTAAGCCCAAATCAATCCGCCACGCTAAACACTCTAGGCAATAAAATCTACACCACAAATGGCGCAAGCACTGCTAGCCTAACCCAACTAGCACAAAATCTAAACCAAGACATTTTTAGCACATTTGTATCTAGCCCATTTGCTATTATCTCTTATCTAAAATCTAGCCTAGATTCTAGCTTGCCACCAAACATAAATCGCCCAAAATCTACCAATAAATCAAACGCATTATCTTTAAGCCTAATAGGCAGTGGGCTATCACTTGATACTAGCACGCAAGGAGCAAAATCCGCTTTTGGTGGCAGTGGCGGGATAAAAATCAGCTTTGCAAAAGATTTGCTTTTGGCTAGTCTATCTCGCACGCACACTTTGCCCGCTATACTCACGCTAAATGCGGGCTATACCTACACTGCGCTAAAAACTTCTAGCCAAAGCAGTATGCTAAACCAAGATACTTCTTTGAATGCACAAACAGCGGGGATAGAAGCGATATTTTTACTAGCTTTTGCCGACAAACGATTTAGTATTAGCACAAATTTAGGCGGATTTATGTCTTTTTTAGAGGCAAGTCGTTTGCTAGATTCTAGCCTCATAGCCACAAAATCCCAGCTCAAATCTAGCTTTGGGCTATACCAAGTCTCACTAGATTCTATTTTTAGCTATGATTTTGCCTCTTTTGTTAGCCAAAATAGCGGGCTAAATGTGCTATCCCCTTATGTAGGGCTTCATCAAAGCGTAAATATTTTGCCTAGCTTTGCAGAATCTAGCGATGAAGGTGCAATTTCTAGCCAAATTAGGCTAAAATCTAACGACTACACTGCGTATCATTTAGGCATTATCGCGGGGGTAAAATATAGCTTTTTACTTAGCAGATTTGCTAACAACCAATTTTCTAGCAACAAAGACGCAAGGCTAAATGCAAAAGTGCAGTATGAATATCTAGCCTATCATTCCCAAAAATCACTAGATTTTGCCTATATCGCTAGCCAAAACGCACAAAATCCACAAAATACGCAAAATCTATCATTTGGAATGCCACTTGCGCATAAACTAAATGCAAATCTAGGCGTAGAAAAAGATTTTGCAAACGGGCTAAATTTGGGGCTTGAGATTACATTTAGCACTTTATTATCTAGCCCACACACAAACCCTGCAAGCCCTGAAATACCTGCTAGACAATATTATTTCTATGGGGCAAATGCTACACTTGGATATAGATTTTAGATTTTGCAAATGTAAAAAATAACAATGACAATAAATAGTAGATTTTGTTATAATCCAAAAATCTAAAAAATCTAAAATCACAAAACCTAAATCAAATAAAAAATAAAAAAATCTACACAAAAAAAGGAAAACAAAATGAGCCAAAATCCCAAAAAACCAAAGCTAGCAATAAGCGTGGGCGATGTAAATGGCGTGGGAGTAGAGATTATCTTAAAATCCCACAAAGAGATTTCTAGTATTTGTGAGCCGATATATTGCGCTCATAAGGCGTTATTTCTAAAAGCATTAAAACACCTAAAAAACACGCAAGATTTTGAAACGCTAGTATCTAAAAATATGCGCTTCTCTCCCCCTCACAATGCTAGAATCCCCCAAGTCTCACCCTCCACCCTCCAAAAAGCAAGTGGAAAATATAGCTTTGCTAGCTTTATGCACGGACTAGATTTAGTCGATACTTCTAAAGCAGACGCGGTTGTAACGCTACCTATCCAAAAAGCAGCGTGGAAAAAGGCAGGCTTGCATTATGCTGGGCATACGCAAGTATTGCGACATCGCTACAAAAAAGACGCCATAATGATGCTAGGCTGTGAAGAAATGCTAGTGGCGTTATTTACCGAGCATATCCCGCTAAAAAGCGTAAGTGCGAGCATTAGCATAGATAAATATGTAAGTTTTTTAATAGCATTGTATCGCAGTTTTAACTTTGAAGAAGCCCTTGTGCTTGGGTTTAACCCACATTGTGGCGATAGCGGGGCAATCGGTGGCAAAGAGGACAAAAAAATCCAATCCGCCATCAAAAAAGCAAATAAATTTTTTAAAAAAGAGATTTTTTATGGCATCGTCCCGCCAGATAGCGCATTTACCCCTACAAATCGCGCTAGATTTTCGCTATTTATCGCACCATACCACGATATAGGGCTAGCCACGCTAAAGGCATTGTATTTTGAAAAAAGCATAAATATCAGCTTAAATCTGCCCATTATCCGCACTTCAGTAGATCACGGCGTAGCTTATGACATCGCCTACAAGGGCGTAGCAAGCACACAAAGCTATAAAAATGCCGTAGCATTTGCCATAAAAATGATAAATGAAAAACAACATATCAAAGACAAAATCTCAAAAGTAAGCCTAAGGACACAAATACCAAATCACACGCCACATCATACCCCAAATGATGCCCCAAATCATACTTAGTGGTGGGGGTTTGTTTTGTTGTGATTTTGTGTTTTTTTGTGTTTGTGTTTGTGCTTGTTTGTTTTGACAATTTTAGGCTTTTTTATTTTTTTGTTTTTGTGTTTTTTTTTGTTTTTATGCCTTTTTGTTTTTTTGCGTGATTTTGTTTTTGCTTTGCCTAAGCGATATTTATACAGCATTGCATAAAATCTAAAATCCTATACAAGAAAAATCAAACAATTTACAATAGATTGTTACGGATTTTGCGCCCTTTTGACAAAATCTAATTTAAAGATAAATTAAAGATAGGCTCAAGACAACTTAAGACTCCTTTATTTTGAGTTGAAATTGTCTTGGTGGTTTCAAACAAAAATCTAACACACTTCAAAAGCTTCAAAACAGCTAAATTCAAAAAAAGAAAAAACTAGTCCACTAAATCCATAAAATATCATCAAAACCTTAAATCCACTAGTTTTTGATAAGTTGTAAAAATTCAGCCCTCGTGCGCGAATCGCTTTTAAAGATTCCGCGCAGGGCACTTGTGGTGATTGAAGCCTCGCTTTTTTGCGCTCCACGCATACTCATACATAGATGGCGGGCTTGGCACACCACCATTACGCCTTTTGGATTTAGGATTTGGGTGATACTTTGAGCGATTTGGTTGGTGAGGTTTTCTTGGATTTGTAGTCGCTTGGCATAGACTTCTACAAGCCTTACAAAGCCACTTATGCCAGCGATAGAATCTTTTGGCACATAGCCGATATGCACGCTACCAAAAAATGGCAACAAATGATGCTCGCACATCGAATAAAACGCAATGTCTTTTATGGTTATCATCTCATCGATTCCGTTGTTTTCAAATGTAGAGCCAAGCGCGTCTTTTGGGCTAAGGCTATAACCTGCATAAAGGATAGATTCTAGCTCTTCTAGTCGCTTTGGTGTGGCTTGTAGTCCTGCGCGAGTGGCGTCTTCGCCGATTCGCTTGCAAAAATCTCTAAACATTTTTTCGTGCATTTGCTTTTTGCCTTTTTTTGATTTTCGTGCGATTTGCTTGTGATTTTGCGTGCTTTTTGCGCGGTTTGCAAATCAATTTTTGGCTTATTATATAAAATCTTGCTATGTTTTTTAAGAGGATTTTGGCTAAAAAGCACATTTTTTTAGGCTCAAGACAACTTAAGCGGTTGTTTTCTTATCAATTTTAGCAAGATTTTATACAAATCTTGCTTTTGTATTTGAGTATTATACCTAAATTCTGTTTCTTTTAAGTGAAGCAAAAAATTCTCTTTTTTGATTCCTTTAAATTTGCTTAATCTATGCTT
>NZ_JBSIUV010000029.1:0-32096 GCF_053654515.1 Helicobacter sp. T3_23-1059
AAATCTATTTATACCCTTTTAGCTGAAAAAGCACTATGCTAGATAGGCATATAATCACACCTGCGATATAGCCTAGCACGCAAAAATATCCAAAATCCATAAGCAAAATAATCCCAACGGCAAGCACCAAATACGCAAGCACACGATATAGCCCAAATGATAGCTGAATGCCTAGTATGAAGCGAGAAATGGGGCTAGATTTTTGCTCCTGTGAGTCATCATCATCTTGTTTTGTTTTGTGTTGATTTTGCATATTTTCAAGTTGTTTTTCATCATTATTAGCGATAGTGTCTTGGTGTTTTTTTAGTCTAGCTTTCATCGCATAAAATGAGCTAAGCACCACCAAAAACGCGCTAACTTGCGCCATAAAAAAACTTAACCCATAGCCAAAATCTAGCACAAAATACACGCCAAAAGCTATGGCTACATTTATGCCTATAAGCGTAAAAAGGCATTTAAAACAGGGTTTTAGATTCTGCTTTGTTAGGGGTTGTGTGGTGGAATCTTTATCTTGCGTTTGATTTTGTGAGTGATTTTGCGTTTGATTTTGTTTGGACATTTTTATCCTTTTTGTTAGTTTGCGTTTTTAGCATTTTGTGTGAAATCTGTGTGCAAATATCATATAAAATGTGTTTTAGACTCTTTGGGGAATTTTAGCGCAAAATTTTTATTATTACTAGATTTTAGTATAATGCCAAGTCTTGTATTAAAAGTTTTATATCAAAGATTTTAAAGTTTGATTTCACAAGCAAAATCTAACCCAATGCTAACAAAAAACAATGTGGCAAGCAATGTATGCGATTTTATGAAAGGCTAGCGATGCGATATTATCTCTTTCGGTTTCTTATTTTGCCAATTATGTCTTGCTTATCTTTTGTGCTTATTACCCCTTGCTATGCAGAGCCTAGCACCGCGACAGAATCAAATATCGTAGAGATTATGCAAAAGCTACAATATGATAGCGATTTGATACAAAAAGGTTTTAGTCTAAATCGATTTGAGCTAGTCAAAGAGGGGATTACACGGCATAAAGTAGATTTTGACTCGCTTAGGAAGTTTAATATCGAAGTATTTTTAAGTAAAAACAATCTAAATTACGCCCCGATTATTTATTCATTTATCAACAACATCGTAGAAGAGCGCGTAAGCCTAGAGTATTTTCTAAGCAAAAATCAAAAAATGAAGGCTTATGAGTCGTTTCAAAAAATCAACCATCGCTGTATGCAGTGCCACGCACTCACTCGCGGGTGGAAATGACAAAATCTAAAAATCCAAAACAAGTAAAAAAACAAAAGCAAAAAGTAAAAAGAAGTGAGACAAAAAAATGGTGGAGTCGTGGGGAGTTGAACCCCAGTCCAAAACCTACCTCCAAATCAAGAGACTCTACATACTTTCCAAAGGTTTTCATCTCTTGTGTGGCTAAACCTTGAAATCCTCACACAATAGCTTTATAAAATCTTTGCTTAAAATCCTAAAGCAAAATCTTAAGCGCAACTAGCAAAAGTTACGATTGACACCTAGCACGCTAGCAAACTAAGGCAATCGGCTCGAAAAAGATAAAGCTTACGCGACTTTTGCGTAGGCTGGAGCGAATTTTGTGTTGTTTGCGTTTATTGCAAGTGGGAGTTTTACAGCTGTCCCGCGCTGGTATGCACTCAAGGGAAGCAAATCCTGTCGAATCCAAGTCGACCCCAAAATCAAATGACAAACGCCATAAGATAAGAAAAAGAAAAAACACAAATCGCCAAAATCTACCAATGCTTTAGATTCTCATAAATCTTTGCAGAAATGATGCAAAATCCAAAAACAAGTATTTTGTGATTTGAAAGCGTGGATTTTAGCACTGCTTGTATAAAATCTAGCTTAAATTTCACATTTATAAACATAAAAATGCGCAAAAATCAACGCACCACGCACATAATTTTCACGCAAATCTTACTGCCCAGACATATATCCTCGTATTTCAAAATGCTCCGCCTTGCAATCCTCGTTATTTACGCCCTCCACAAGTGTTTTTAAATGTTTGCGAATAGTATCTGCCTCCGCCTTGCAATAAAATGCAAAATCGCTAAAATCCTCAAACACAAAACTACTCTCTTTTGCACAGGATTTTTTCTCATCATTATCTTTGATAAAATCCACATTTTCCATAGCGCAATAAACCTCATCTTTGTAATGCGTAAGCAAGTAGCTAATAATTTCTCTTGCGACATTTTTGTAAGTTTTTACTTTTTTGACTTCACCACTTGGCAACACTAGTTCGGTAGGACGCAAATAAGTCCAGCTAGATTTTAGTGTGTGAGTCTCTTGCTTTGTGCGAAATCTATGCGGAATATCGGTAAAAATCTCTAAAAATTTCTTACACAAATTCTCGCTTCTTAATTTTATCGCTTCCAAATCAAAGCAATCTAGCGCGCTAAAATAAGCATTTAAAACTAGTGAGCTAGATTCGCTTAAAAACTGCATTTTGCTTGCAGGAGAATCATCGATTTTTTTGTGGGTTTTTTTGCCCTTTTCGATAAGTGTTAGATTGCCAAAAGTATGGACATAGACTTGGAGTATTTGACTTTTGGTTTCATCACTTAGATTTTCTAGCCAATTTTGCGTTGGGATTTGCGGGAAAACATATTCAATGTCTAAATTATCCATTGATGGCGTTGTCTCATTGCTAGCGCACTCAATCTGCCACAAAATAAATAGCAAAATCTCTTTTAGCCCGCTTGCTTTTAGCTCGCCAAATTTTGATTCTACTTCAGTATCTGTGGGAGCGCGCTCTGCGCCACTCATAAAGCCTAGATATTTTGCCACAGATTCTAGGCTTATGTGATAGGGTGGATTTTGCGGCGGTGCTTGAAAGTCATTGTGCGTATTTGCACTCATTGTTTTTAGATAGTTATTTGCTTCACATAGCACTTTATGTGAGGCAGACGCTTGTAGCGAACAGATATTTCTACGCACAAGATATGAGAGAATCACATTTAAGATTTTTTCAAAATCATCAATATCTAGTTTTTGTGCGTGAAAATCATCAAGCAAAATCATCAAAAATGGATAGCTTAGGCTAAATCCTAATTTTTGAAACACTCTTAGTTTGTGATATAGCATATCGATTTTGTGTGATGGGACATTATAGGGATTTGCTAGAAAATGCCTAGATTCGCTAAATATTAGCACAGCATAATTTTGTGAAAATTTCAGCATATCTTGCATCATAGATTCTCTATCGTTGTCAAATTCAATCTTGCTTAATCTTTTAAATGTCTCATAGATTTCTATTTCATCTTTTTTGATATTAGCCCCAAAATATATGCGCAAATATTGCAAGATAAAGCTTGCTACATATTTTTCTTCTTTTAGATTAGATTCTATTTTTTCCCAATATGTTTCAAATAAATATTTCTGCTTCTCATAGCCTTCCCCCATCATCAAAAAATTGCGTATCAAATCCACTCCATTCAAATGCAAGCCTGTGGCGTTAATAGATTCAAATACGACTTGCGGGTCGTTTTCTTTATCGCTACCTTCTAGCTCGATAGTTACGATATTTAGCCGCATAAATGCGTTATATATTTGTTCTATGGTAAGCCCATCTCTTAAGGCTTGTTTTATTTTGCGCACAAAGATTTTGTAATTCTCAATAACATTAGAAATGCCATTAAATTCATTTTGTCTCTCATAAATCGTAAGTAAAAATGCCCTCCTGTCTTTTTCTATCGGCTTTAAGCGCAACCTCGCTTCTTCAAAATATTCGCCCCCCCCCCCCCATCGAAGCAGATTTTGCGCCAGAAAAATTTAAAAATGTCTCAATACTTGCGCGGATAGAATCGTTATTTAGTGCTTCTTTGTGCAATGCTTTTAGAAAAAGTGTGAGTGAGGTGATTCTTTGTTGTCCATCGATGATGACAAATTCTTGTCCTAGTCCATCTTGATGCCAAATATAAGTAAGTGTGCCTAGATAATGCTTTTTTTGTGGCGTTTTGGTTAGCTCCACCATATCATCAAATAATTTTTCACAATGTTTTTTAGCCCACGAATAATTGCGCTGATACACGGGGATAACAAAAGAGGTTAATTGCCTTGATAAAAAATCACTCACGCTTATTTCTGATGCTTTCATTATGCAAACTCCTAGTTTTAGATTTGATAGCTTATTGTAACCAAATTAGCCGATATTTTCACTCTTTTTTGCTACACTTTTGATTCTGCAAACTTACACAATTATCAAAATCCAAACAACACCAAAAATCTAAACTTACTTCATAATGCTTAAGGACGCGTAAAATGGCAGATTCTAGGCTATTTTTATTTACTTCTGTGCTAATTGGCATAGGCGTGGTGATGAGCTACTCACTATCAAGCTATCCCGTGCTAGCATATCATTATAGTGAGTTGCATTTCGTGCAAAGGGAGTTTGCAAGCGCGGTAATGGGAATCTTGCTTATGTGGGCATTAGCACAATGCAAGCCAAACAAATATTTTTTAAAATTTGGATTTTTGCTGTTTTTTGTGTCGTTTTTTTTGATGATTGTTATGCCATTTTTGCCAGAGAGTATGGCGACTTCTGCGGGTGGAGCGAAGCGGTGGATTCGCCTGCCTCTTATTTCGATTGCACCTAGTGAGTTTTTTAAAATCGGTTTTGTGTTTTTTTTGGCGTGGAGCTTTTCGCGCAAATTTGCTACAAATCAAAGACGCAATATTTTCCAAGAGATTTTAGTGATTTTGCCCTATATCGCAGTGTTTATCATTATCGTAATGGTGCTAGCGGTAATGCAAAATGACTTAGGGCAAGTAGTCTTGCTAGCCATAACGCTCACAACGATGCTAATTGCTGCGGGGGGAAGCTCGGGGCTTTTTGGGGTTTTGTTGCTAGTGAGTGGTGGGCTAGCTAGCGTGTTTATCGCCACTTCAGAGCATAGGATAGAGCGACTAAAATCGTGGTATGCAAACGCGCAAGATTTTATCTTACCTCTTATGCCTAGTCGCTTTGCAGAATATTTGCGAGTCGAAAATCTACCCGAACCATACCAAATCTACCACGCCACAAATGCCCTATATAATGGCGGAATCTTTGGCACAGGGCTTGGCAATGGAATCATAAAGCTAGGCTTTTTAAGCGAAGTGCATACTGATATGGTGCTAGCAGGCATAGGCGAAGAGCTAGGGCTAGTGGGCTTAAGCGTGTGCGTGCTATTTATCATTTACATTGTTTATCGCATACTAAAAATCGCAAACCGCGTCCAAGACAATGTGCATTATCTTTTTTGTGTGGGGATTGCTATGCTTATCGGGCTTAGTTTTCTTATAAATGCGCTTGGTGTAGCGGGGCTTATCCCGCTTAAAGGCATTGCTGTGCCTTTTCTTAGCTATGGTGGTAGCTCTATGCTTGCAAATTGCCTTGCGATAGGACTTGTGCTAAGCATATCTCAAGTAGCACAATACCAAAAAAACTAGCCAAAAAAACGCGCAAAATCTAACGCAAAATCTATCTAGCAAATGCAGCTTGCCCATAAACTTGAAAAAAACGATATTTTTGCCATTGTAGCACCCACTGCTAGTGGCAAAAGCACCCTAGCAATCAACCTAGCCGAAAAATTAAACGCAAATATTTTTTCCTTTGATTCGCTTAGTATTTATAAATACATTTCTATCGCTTCGGCAAAACCTAGCCCAAGCAATCTAGCTAAAATCAAACATTACGGCGTAAATGAGCTAGAGCCAGATAAGCATTGCAATGCGGGGGTGTTTATGGATATATTTACTCGTGCTTTGCAGGAAAGTAGAAATGCAAAAAAAATCCTTATTTGCGTGGGGGGGAGTGGATTTTATCTGCATAGCATTATGCAGGGGCTATCTAAAAATCCTATAAAATCTAGCGCGGATTTTAGCCCAAAATCTAATTTGACAAAATCTAGTTTGGATTTTAATGCAGATTTTAGTCTGCAAAATAGCCAATTTAACGCAAAAATCTCTAGCCTAAAAAATCCATATAAATTCTTAGAATCCATCGATAGCATTTCAGCAAAAAATATCCACCCAAATGACACATATAGAATCCAAAAATTGCTAAGCATTTATTATGCTAGCGGGATTGTGCCTAGCGAATATTTTAAAACCCACAAAAAAACGCCTCTTTTTTCTAATATCCCAATCTATATCATAGACACGCCAAAAGAAATGCTAAATGAGCGCATACAAACCCGCACAAATGCAATGCTAAAACAGGGGCTAGTAGATGAAGCAAAATGGCTTTTGCAAAAATATGGCAGAGAAATCCAGCCATTTAAGGCGATTGGGCTAAAAGAATGCTTGATAGATTTTCAAAACAATGTCGATTTAAGCAAGCCTAAAAATATAGAAAATCTATGCGAGCAAATCGCCACCCACACGCGCCAGCTTGCTAAACGACAGCGCACTTTTAATCGCTCTAAATTTAGCAATGCTACTTGCCTACCATATAATGAGCTAGAAGCAAAAATCTTAAAGGATTTTGGCTAGATTTTGCAAATTTTGCGTAGCTTTTGTGGGCGATTTGATTTAGTCTATTTAGATAAAGTATGCTAAATTTTTGTTACAATATTATTGCAAGACAACGCGTTAAATTTAGAAAATAAGGGATAAAAATGCCAAAAACAGAATTTGATTTAGATTCTTCGCTATTGCTAGATATGCCGAAAATGGTGCGTGTGATTTTGCTAAATGATGACTACACAGAAATGGATTTTGTAGTGGCTATCTTGCAAAATATTTATGCAAAAAGCCACGATGAAGCACTAGCCTTAACGCTAGAAATCCATAAGCAAGGCAAGGCAATCTGTGGAATCTATCCTTATGACATAGGCGAAATCAAAGTCCAAGAAACCATAAGAGTTGCCAAAGAAGCGCAATTTCCACTAAAAGCATATACAGAATCTATTGAATAGATTTTTTTAGTAGATTTTGCCTTGTGTGGCGGGGTGTGGTGAGTTTTTAAGCGCAAAAACCGCATCTCAAATTGCCGTATTTTTTAATCCAACTCTCAAAACATAAAATCCAAAAAAAGAGAATCAAATGCCATTTTCAACCCCTCCTTTTAGACAACAGCCCATTTTTACTGATACGCTTAGCGAGATTATTGATTATTCTGTGCGCGTAGCGCGAGAATTGCACCACGAATATCTAACCATTGAGCATATTTTTTTGGGGCTTATCGTGCATAAAAAAAGCAAAGAGTTTTTAGAATCCTGCGGGGCAAACACTGCCCAGCTTGAATCCCACATAAAAGAATATCTCACCAAATACATTCCAAGCAATGAAAAAATATCCCTGCCAAAACAAACCCCAGCATTAGGACGCGTGCTATCTCAAATGGTGCGCCACGCCGATACTTCAGGGGCTAGCGTGGTAGAGTTTTGGGATTTTTTAGCGTTTGCATTTGAGGAGCGAGATAGCTATTGTGCGAGGTTGTTAAAAAGCCTGCAAGTTAGTAGGTTAGATATTTTAGAAAATATCCCAAGCATTAGTGATTTTGAATTGCAAAAAAATGAGCTAGGGCAAAGTCAAACACAAGGCGCAAGGCTAGATTCTAGTAGAAATTTTGGCTCAAATTTTAGTCAAAAAAACAAGACAAAAAGTGCGCTTGAAGGGTTTTCAAAAAACCTAAACGCCCTAGCAAAGCAGGGAAAAATCGACCCGCTTATCGGGCGAGATAGCGAGATAGAGCGCATTTGTGAGATTTTGTGTAGGCGCAAAAAAAATAACCCAATCTTACTAGGAGAACCCGGCGTTGGCAAAACCGCCATTGTCGAGGGGCTAGCCCTAGCCATAGTCCAAAACAAAGTCCCAAAAAAATTGCAAGATTGCGTAATTTACGCGCTTGATTTGGGTGCGCTTGTCGCGGGGAGCAAGTATCGAGGGGATTTTGAAAAACGACTAAAATCAATCATAATCGAGCTAGAAGAACAAAAAAATGTCATTGTTTTTATTGATGAGATTCACACGCTTGTGGGCGCGGGTGCTACTTCAAGTAGCAGTATGGACGCCTCAAACCTGCTAAAGCCAGCACTTGCAAATGGAAATATTCGCTGCATTGGGGCTAGCACTTTTAGCGAGTATAAAACAAGTATTGACAAAGATAAAGCATTATCGCGTAGATTTTGCGCTATTGATATAAAAGAGCCGAGTTTAGATTCTTGCTTAGCGATTTTGAAATCATTACAACCGCTTTATGAGGATTTTCACGAAATAAAATATGATGATGAAGCCGTGCAAGCCTGCTTAGAGCTAGCAAATCGATATATACACGATAAGTTTTTGCCAGATAAAGCTATTGATTTGCTAGATGAAGTAGGTGCGACATTTTCGCTAAACAATGCCACACTAAATGGGCTACAAAGCAAGCAAAATCACAATACTAAACATTCTAAAATCCAAAATTATAGTATTGTCAATCTAGCAGATTCTACACCAACGCAATCTACAAACCCCAAAAATCCTAAATCAAAATCCAAAACCACCCAAACTATCATCACCAAAAAAGATGTCGAAGAGGTGCTAAGCAAGACTTATCATATCCCAAAATCACAAGTAAATGCTGATGAACGAAACGCCCTAAAAACCCTTGATAAACGACTAAAAAATCGTATCTATGCCCAAGATGAAGCCATAGATAAAGTAGTGCGCTCTATCAAAATCGCTAAGGCAAATCTAAAAGAGCCAAACCACCCCATAGGCAGTTTTTTATTTAGCGGTCCTAGTGGCGTAGGCAAGACAGAGCTAGCAAAAGAGTTAGCTTCGCATTTGGGAATGGCATTTGTGCGATTTGATATGAGCGAGTATAGTCAAGCCCATAGTGTCGCCACACTCATTGGCGCACCTGCGGGCTATGTGGGGTATGAAAATGGCGGAATCTTAGTGGATAAAATCCGCAAAAACCCTCACTGCGTGCTTGTCCTAGATGAAATCGAAAAAGCACACAGTGATATTTATAACATTTTATTACAAGTAATGGATAATGCCACACTTACCGATAATATGGGCAATGTCGCACGATTTAACAACGCTATTTTGATTCTCACTTCAAACGCGGGTAGTAAGGAAGGCAATGCCATTGGCTTTGGTGCGGATAATTCTGCTCGTATAAGTGGTGCGCTAAAAGATATTTTTAGTCCAGAGTTTCGTGGCAGGCTTGATGGAGCGATTCATTTTAATCCGCTAAGCAAAGCAGAATTTAAAAAAATCGCGCAAAAAATTATCAGCGATATGAACCATTCGCTAGAAAAAAGAGGCATAAAAATCAAACTAGATTCTAGCGCGCTAAATCGTCTAAGTGCTAGCAGTGGGGAGAGTGCGCTAGGTGCTAGAGAGATAAAAAAGCTAGTTGATAGCGAGATAAAATCCACACTAAGCGAAATCATCATAAATGGCAAGCTAGATAAAGGGGGCGAAGTGCTCGTTAGCTTTGCAAAAGATAAATTTGTGCTTTGCCTTGCTTAAATTCATTGCAAAATCAATTTATTGCAAAATCAAATAAAATTTATAAAAATCTAAAATCATTTTGCAATACATTTGCTACCAAAAACTATCAAACAAATAAGCTTAAGATTCTAATTGCAAGCGCAAAAGCGCAAATAAAAGCTCAAATGTATCAAACCCATCACTTTGCATAAAATGCCCTCCTTTTGGTTCTCCTACAAAAGTCGCTTCTATGTTTTGGGCTAGATTTTTGCTAAATTCATAAGGGACGATTTCATCATCTTGTGCGCTAATAACTATGCGATTTTTAACCCTCGTAATAATATTTGCAAAATCTAAATCCCCCTTAGCAAAGCTATCAAGCTCGGGGAGTGAGGGCAAAGGATTGCAAAAACCTGATACAAGCAAAATGCCACCGATTTTTGGATTTTGTTTGTCTTGCTTTAGCGTGTGTATATAGCGCAATGTGCTAATCGTGCCAAGAGAGTGTGCGACAAAAAAAGTATCTTTGTTTGGCATTCCAACATTATGTTTTATACATTCTATCCATTCTTCTAATATCGGTTTTTGGGGGGTTGGCATAGAGAGAATCTCTACGCTTGCTCCTAGATTTTCCACCTGTTGTTTTAGCCATACAAACCAATGCTTGCGCGGATGCGCATCAAATCCGTGAATGATAAAAACTCGTTTGTTTGCGTTGCTAAGTGTTGGCGTCATTTTTATTACTCTTTTAGGGTTGTGGATTTTGTGTGTTAGATTTTGATAGCGTTTTAGGATTTTGATTTGCGTCGAGGTGCTGGCTAGGTTGTGGATTTTGGCTATCTATGATAGATTTTGTTACTTCTTTAGATTCCCCCTTAAAATCCTCTATATTTAGCACTTGTTTTATGACTTTTACTTCTTTGCTTATTTGGGCAGTGGCTGTGATTTGGTTTAGCAAAATATAGATATTTATCATCAGTAGCACGACTGCTATCATACCGATAAATATGACGATTTTCATCGCTTTTTTAGCGATATTTAAGGCTTGATCATTTGGTGTATTCATCACATTCCTTTTAAATTGCATATTTTGATTTATTTGTAGCGTTTATTTTAACTTTGACAATCAACAAGCCACAATTCTACCAAAATCCCACCACAAAATCACAAAGCCCACAAAGCCTTTGTGTGAAAATCTTGTTTTATCTATTTGCAAGTTATAATTTATTTCCCCCCTCATTTTTTGCTCCAATTTCCCCTCCATTTTTTGCCAACATATTACACGCAAAATCTTGCAGGCAAAATCTTGCAAGCCCTATATTGTTGGCATTATTCTACTTCGGCATCTATGACATCATCATCTTTGCCTTTTTTGTTAGCATTTGCACCGCCTGCGCTATCTTGATTTTTGCCATCTTTTGCATACATCGCTTCAGCTAGCTTATGGCTTGCCTCTGTGAGGGTTTTTACCTTTTCATCGATTTGCTCTTTTGTAGCATTTTCATCTTTTAGCGTGGTTTTTAGCTCCTCTAGCGCAGAATTTATCTTTTCTACATCGCTAGATTCTAGCTTGTCTTTCATTTCTGTTAGCGTTTTTTCCGTTTGATACACTAGCGAATCCGCCATATTGCGCGATTCTATCGCGCCTTTGCGTTTGGCGTCTTCTTCTTTGTGTAGCTCGGCATCTTTTACCATTTTTTCGATTTCACTATCACTAAGCCCGCTTGAGCCTGTGATTTTGACTTCTTGAGATTTGCCACTTGCTTTGTCTTTTGCACTCACGGTTAAAATCCCATTTGCATCAATATCAAATGTTACTTCAATTTGAGGCACACCGCGTGGGGCAGGCGGGATTCCTTGCAAATCAAAATTCCCTAGCAGTTTATTATCTTTTGCTAGCTCGCGCTCGCCTTGAAGCACGCGTATGGTTACGGCTGGTTGGTTATCCTCAGCCGTAGAGAAAGTTTGAGTTTTTTTGGTAGGGATTGTCGCGCCTCTATCGATTACTTTTGTCATCACGCCACCAAGTGTCTCAATTCCCAACGACAACGGCGTTACATCAAGCAACAGCACATCTTTGACATCGCCCTTTAGCACGCCACCTTGTATCGCTGCACCCACAGCCACGACTTCATCGGGATTGACCGATTTGTTTAGCTCTTTGCCGATGAAGTCTTTTACGCGCTCTTGGACTTTTGGGATTCTCGTGCTTCCGCCCACCATTACCACTTCGCTTATATCGCTTTTACTTAGCCCCGCATCTTTAATCACAGAATCAATCTTTGTGATTGTTTCATCGATTAAATCCTCAATAAGGCTTTCAAACTTCGCACGCGTGAGTTTTTTGACAAAGTGCTTTGGACCGCTCGCATCTGCGGTGATAAATGGCAGGTTGATTTCACTCTCTTGCGCGCTTGAGAGTTCTTTTTTGGCATTTTCAGCCGCATCTTTTAGCCTTTGGAGTGCCATCACATCGGCTTTTATGTCGATTCCACTCTCATCTTTAAATTCGCTCGCTGCCCAATCGATTATGCGGTTATCAAAGTCATCACCTCCCAAAAACGCATCTCCACCTGTGGCAAGCACTTCTACGACATTATCGCCTGTTTCTAGCACCGTAACATCAAATGTCCCGCCGCCCAAGTCATACACCATTATTTTTTCGCTCTCTTTTTTATCTAGCCCATAGGCAAGCGCAGCTGAAGTGGGTTCATTTATGATTCTAAGCACATTTAGCCCCGCAATCGTGCCTGCCTCTTTTGTCGCCTTTCGTTGAGAATCGTTAAAATACGCTGGCACCGTGATTACCGCTTCACTCACGCTCTCGCCGAGATAGCTTTCTGCGTCCTCTTTAATCTTCATCAGAATCTTCGCGCTAATCTCTTGAGGCGTGTAGGTTTTATCCGCGATTTCTACCGCGCACGCGCCATTTCTATCGACTATCTTATAAGGAAGTCGCTTCTGTGCCTCTTTTGCCTTGTCCTCATTTAGCATAAGCCCCATAATGCGCTTAATGGAGTAAATCGTCTTTTGAGGATTGGTTACAGCCTGCCTTTTGGCTGGCTCGCCTACCAAAATCTCGCCCTTATCGGTAAATGCCACGATTGAAGGCGTAGTGTTTTTGCCCTCTTTGTTAGCGATGATTTTTGCCTCTGTGCCTTCATATACCGCCATTGCGGAGTTTGTAGTCCCTAAGTCTATTCCAATTACTTTTGCCATTTGTTATCCTTTGTGTTGGTTTTTGTTTTTAGTTTTTGACTAATGCCACCATCGCTGGTCGCAAAGTCCGCTCTTTATAAGTGTAGCCCTTTTGCAAAACTTGTGCGATGTCGCCATCGTTTAGTTCTGCATTTTGCACCTGCATAATACATTCGTGCAAATTCGGGTCAAACTCACCGCTTGTGCCAATCTCCTCTATGCCGTGCTTTTGCAGGGCTTTTAGGAGATTTTCTTGCGTGAGATTGATACCCTCCAAAATCGCATTATGCTCTTTTGCTGCCTCCTTTGCCCGCTCAAGCGTATCAACAATCGGCAACAAATCTTTAGCGATTTTTTCATACGCGTATTCAAGGGCTTGATTTTTTTCGCGCTCTAGCCGTTTTTTGACATTTTCAAAATCCGCGTGAGCGCGTAAATATTTGTCTTTCCATTCATTTACTTGGGCTTGAAATCCGCTAGGATTTTCGCCTTCCTTTTCGCTAGATTTACTAGAATCTAGTTCATTTTCATCTAACTCATTTTGACTAGATTCTTGCGTGCAATCTTTGCTTGTTTCATTTAGATTGTCTTGCGTTTCATCTTGCGTATTGTTAGCAGATTCTAGGCTAGATTCTGCTTCTTTAATGTTTTGATTTTCTGCTTGATTTGGTGTATCTGTCGCATCTGCAAGACTAGAATCTTTACTCATTTTTACTCCTTTGTGTTGGGATAAAGCGCGTTTGTGATGATTCTCAAAGTTTTTTACTTCACGCGCTTTTTTCTAATGCCTCATAAAAGCCCTCATAATCTTTTGTTAGCTTGCCAATACAAAGCATTTTTGCTTCGCTATCCTCGCCGTTTTTTAGATAAGTGGCGTTATGTGCTAGCACCATATATTCGCTTTTTTCAGGAAAAAATACCGCGTTTTCAAGCCTGCTAAACATTTCGCCATTTAAGATTTCAAGCGCGATTTGTGGCTGTGAGCTAACTAGCTCGCCCAAATACTCTAGCCCAAAAAATTTCGGCGCACTCTGCAAGCTACAAAGCGCGTTATAAAGGCTTGTCGCACAGACTTCTTTAGCGATTTTTATGATGTCTTCTAGCTCCATACCTTGCAATTCCTTACAAAAACGAGACATATTTGCCACAAGCGGAATCGCCACCCTATCTTTGCTAAAGCATAGCACAAGCGTTTGTGCCTCATCTAGCTCAATGACTTGAAGCAATTTTTGGCTAAAATTTTGCGCTACATTTGGCTTTATCACACAAGATAGCGCGAAAATCTTGCAACTAGATTCTAGCTTGCTAGAATCTAGCGTTGGGTGCAAATCTTTGGGGCTAAGTTTTTTGCGCCAATAATCTTTTAGCGCGCAAATCGTAGGCACTCTCCCCGAGCTAATGTGGGTTTGGACAATCACACCCTCCTGCCCCAAAATCTTAAAATAATTGCGAATCGTAGCAGAAGAGATATTCACACCAAGCGAGACTTTTAGCGTCTCTGAGCCGATAGGCTCTTGATATTTGATATATTGCCGAATCATCTCATTAAGCAAAAATTCTTTTTTTTGCATTTGCTAGTCCTCACAATCAATCTATGGAAATTTACAAAAAAAAACGAAAAAGGCTTGCTAAAGCTATTTTGTCTTTAGCGATGAGAATCTTAGCCTAAAAAAGTAAATAAAATTAGCATTTAAGCAAAAAGATTGCTAAAAATTATAAAATATGAGTGTATTACTATAAACTTTACTTAGTATATTTATTTAGATTTTCTTATGTAGATACTAGCAAACTTATGATAAATCACGCTTTTTTTGTTTTTTCAAACTTTGTCATTTTTTTGGGCTTGTGATTCTTTTTGTTACAATCGCTTTTTGTTTATTACGCTTTTTTTGCATTGTGTTTTGCTTTGTGGTAAGGATATAGTAGCTATAAGATTATGTTTATCTTTCAAATCACTTAAAAGATAGATTCTATGCTTTCCTCATCATTTGCTTTTATCTTTGCATTTTTGCTAATCGTGTGGATAGTGTTTTGCGCGCTAAAAAGTGGTAGATTTGTAAGAATCTATCATCGATTTTATGCTAGATTATGATAAATTCTTGTTAGTTTATTGTTAGATTTTGTGATAGATTTTGCCATATCTTTTTTTGCAAATACAAGCAAATCTAGCCACCAAACAATCAACAATTACAAAATTGCTAAAATCTTTTTGATTGCTTCATCGCTATTTTTCTACGCATTTTAGAAAATAGCATACTTGCCTATTTTGCTTATTTTAATCACTGCAAATCACGCTTTAGCAAAAGCGATTTTGCGCTTTTAGTATTGCACGATTTAACGCTAAAATGGGGATAACTTATACACACTAGATTCTAGCCCATCAAAAAACTACTTATGAATCCACACAAAGATATTTTTCTAAACGCTCAATATGACAAAGCAAAAGTCTCCAAATTTCCCACTCCCACTGCGGAGGATTTTGCTTTTTTGTTTCCCCTATATTGCGGAGTCGCAAATTTCTTATTCCCCTCTCCCCTCTCTCAGCACGAGTGTGGCTAGTGGGTGGATTTCTTTAGATTCTGCTTCCGCCATTGCGAACGAATGCTAGTTAAGCGTGGCACAAGCCCACAACTACAAAGTAGCGATTTTAGCGCATAAGCGCAAGTGGGTGCAGTTGCTAAAGCAAAATCTATATCTACAAGGCGACAATCGCGCTTTTAATAAGCCTAACAAAATAGATTGCCAAGATTTTGCTACGCAAAATCTCGCAATGAAAAAATGACAAAAAACAGTGAATTTGGATTGCCACGATTCTAGCCCTTTTGACAAAAGCCTAGAATCCCGCAATGACAGCAATACTTTTAGACTAAAGATTGCACAAACCCTCGCAATGAGAACAGCAAATGACAACAGCATTTGTATAGCTCATGCCCTAAGCCCAAAGTGTCCTTGCAAGTCGCAAAGTAAGCTACAAAGCAAATGCCAACAATAGCACAAACCACATAAGTCAAAATCTAAAACGCATACCGCAAATCTAAAAATACTTCCCTACCCTTTGCGTAAAGGTAGCTATTGCCGATAGTTGGGTCGCTAGCATCGGAGTTGTAGTAGGAAAAATATAGCGTATCAAATACATTTCGCACGCCCAAAGTCGCGCTAAAATCACCAAAGCGCATATCAAATCCCAAATCTGTCAAGCTATATGCGTTGATATTTCCGCCTACAATATCTTTTTGCCTCCCAATAAAAGAATTTTGCGTCCAGATTCCAAAATTGCGCGTAATGTCGTAGTTTATGCCAATGGTAGCTTTGTAGTTTGAAGTATATGGGATTTTTTGTCCATTCATCGAGCGAGTGGCAGTATCGGTAGCAAAAGTGCCTTTTAAGATTCTCGCATCGACATAGGTAAAACTCTCACTAAAACGCAAGGATTGATTAAAAAATTCTTGTTTTGAGAAAATCTCTACGCCCGTTCTTTGTGTTAAATCATAGTTGCGGTAGCCAAATCCGCTTAAGCCAGAATGCGCGCTTCCGTAGTTATATAGCTCATTTTGCGTCAGGGTATAAAACACCGAGCCAGAGAGAAATACGAATTTGCCAATTTGGGCTTTGCTTCCCACTTCAAAAGTATGGTATTCCTCACTTTTGACATTAGAATCTACATAGATAGAATTCGCTACGCCTGTCAAAGTATCGGGGTTTGGAGAGCGAAATCCTTTTTCATATTTAGCATAGACATTGCCTTGTTCTTGTGTGCCAAATTTATAATTGCTCGCAAGCTCTAAAGCGTAGTTTGAAATATTGTTTTTTATGGCTTTATCGGGACGCCTCGTGTTGTAAGTTGGCGTGGGGCTTGCGGGGTAAGTATTTCTTACTGTTACATTGGCTTGACCTTGTTGCATAGTTATAAGCATACCTTGATTATTAGAATATCGCCTTTTGCCTGTGTAGTTAGCATTTTCATACCTTGCACCAAAGGTTAATGAAAATCTTTTTGTAATATCAAATTTTTCAATGGCATAAATAGAATTTGTCCATTTATTTGCAATGATAGGCGTGTGCAAATAATGATTCATAGAAACTAATGTCATTGTTGGCATTGTTGGCATTGCCATATTGACATTTGGCAAATCATAATGCAACGACAAAAATCGCTCGCCAATATTATAGATAGAATCAAATCCAACGATTAGCAAGCCTTTATAGTGCTTATAGTCATAGCGCAGATTTAGCCCGATTTTTTCATCGATAAAATAAGAGCCACTTTGAGAAAAATCCTCCACCCACATACTTGCATTGCCACGCGCATACCAAACATCTTGCAAATTTGTTGTGTATTTGTTTTTTAGGTAGTGAAAAAATGCTTTTGCTTGAAATTTATGATTCTCTGCAAACTTTGCGTCATAGACTATGCTTGTATCGATTCTATCTTGCTTAGTTTTTATTAGCCCCTCGCCACTATTGTATCGCTTGGATTTATCAGGCGAATTATCCACACTGCTAGGTTGCCCAACTTGCGTCCCGATAGCAAAAAGCAAATTTGGCGAAGTCGTAATATACCCGCTAAAATAGCTAGCCTCTATCCCTAGTGAGTGATTTTGGGTAATATCCCACGATAGATTCCCTCCCACATTATAGGCATTGCTTTTATCCCCCACACGGTAGCCACTTTTGTGTAAAAATCGCCCGCTAATCCCATAATAAAGCCCTTTTGTGATTTTGCCAGCAAGACGCATATCCGCATTTATCTCACCATATAGCCCCTTATACTTGCTTCCCCACGCTTGCGGCACACCTAAGTAGCTTATCCCCACGCTTGGAGAAAAACTCTCATATCGTCTTTTTGTGATGATATTTATCACGCCTCCACGCGTGCCATTTCCATACATCACAGCCCCGCCACCGGGCAAGACTTCTATGCGCTCAATATCGCTTGGCGCAATGGTATTTATCGGCGTAACGCCGTGGCTAGAATCTAACATATTTTGATTTATGCCATTTAGCAGGACTTGGACATTGACATTGCTAGCACTGCCCTGCCCGCGCAAATCTAGGTTTGTCCCTAGCCCTATCGAATTGCGCGTGATAAATGGGATATAGCTAAAAATCTCCTCCGTAGTCTTAAAGCCTTTTTGCTCTATGGTGTCTTTGTCGATGATATAGACATTTCGATTTAGCTCATCGATTTTGGATTCAAATCCTTTGGCACTAGCCGTGATTGTGCCTAAGTCTTGCGCTTGCAAAGAATCATAGTATTTTGCGTTATTTAGATTTTGATTTTGACTAGAATCTGTTTGACTAGATTCTGTTTGAGTAGAAAACATTGCAAGGCGTTGATTTTGTGTGGTTTGATTTTGTTGATTTTGTAGATTTTGGGTTGGTGGATTTTTTTGCGTGGTTTGTTGGGTTTGCAGATTTTGCAGATTTTGAGTTTTTAGATTTTTTTGTTTGGTTTGTGGATTTTGCATATTTTCTTTCATCAAATCTTGCGCAAAATCTTTAGCTAAATTTTTATCAAAATCGTTAGCAAAATTTTTAGTTAAGTTTTTATCAAAATCTTTAGTTAAGTTTTTATCAAAATCCTGTGGCATTTGTGCGAGTGCTAGAGAGCCAATGCATAACACACTAGCCATACTTAATTTAATTGTAGATTTTCCTTGTTTAGATTTTGCAAGCTGTGTGCGTTGTGGTTTTGCAAATTGTGATTTTAGAAGCCGTGATTTTAGAATCTGTGCTTGCTTTGCATTTGAATGCTTAGAGTTTAGTGCTTCGCGCCTTTTACTCTCTCTCTCTCTCTCGTTTTTGCTATGCTAGATTTTAGTAGATTTTGAGTGGCGTTGTGCGTTGCGTATCGCAAAGCAGTGGTGTTTAGAGCTATATTTTGCAAGGCATTGTTTATGTTTGTTTTCATTTTTTGTCCTTTTTTGTTTGGTTTTTGGAAGTTTTTTATAATCCTAAAGATTTTAAGAATCGCTTTAGAAATTATAAAATGCGCGGATTATAAAAAATTTTTGCTTAAATAAAAATTAACAACAAATCGCATAATTATCATAAATAAACAAATAATGAGAAAAATTCACAAAAAAGCACGCAAATCGTGGCATTGCAAGAATTTTAAATTTTTTGAAAAATTTTTGAAAAAATTTTAGAGATTTTCTAAAAAAACTTTTTGGAGTTTTTTTAGAGGGTTTTGGAAAGTTTTTTTGGTAAATGTTTTGCAAGATTTTTGTAAGTGTTTTATAGAAAGATTTTGCTTTGTTGTAGTTTGTTTGCAAAAAGTTTTTGTGATTTTTTGGTTGGCAAAATCTAAGATTTTATCAATCTACCAACCGCATTTAAATCATAAAATCACGCTCCACATTAAAATCATATTTGCAAATCCATTTTTTGCAAAATCAAAAAAACTACACCGTAAGCGTTTCGATAATTTTTAAATCAAACCCGCCAAGTGCGGCAAATTCGCGTTTGTTGCTACTGATGAGTTTAAACTCGCTTATGTCTAGTTTTTTTAGTATTTGTGCGCCAATTCCAAAGTTTTTCATCAAATCCGTGCGCGTAGAAGTATCATTGACAAACACAAGATACCCGCCCTCTTTTTGTAGCTTTTTCACGCATTTTAGCAAGAAGTCAAATCGCTTAGCGTTTTGGAGTAGCTCAAAATCTGTGCGTATGGTGTGAAGCCTCACAAGCGGCGTGCTTGGAGTGCCAAATCTAAACGCATAATGCTCCCTATCTAAATGGTCTTTTAGCGTGATTTTTTCGCACTCACTTGATAAAAATTCACTATTTTCACGCGAAGTTATGCTAAGTAGATTCTCGGTTTGCAAACGATAAGCGATTAAATCAGAGACATAGAGAATCTTTAGATTATGTTCCTTGCTAAAATCGCTCAAAAACTTATCCCCTCTTGTCGCCATTGTGCCATCTTCTTTCATTATTTCACAGATGATTGCTATGGGTTTTACCCCCGCTAATTTGCATAAATCTACCCCCGCTTCAGTATGCCCCGTGCGCACTAGCACGCCTCCGTCTTTTGCGATGAGTGGAAAAATATGCCCCGGACGGACAAAATCGCTAGGTTTGGCATTTGAAGCGCACATAAGGCTAATCGTCATATCCCTCTCATAAGCTGAAATCCCCGTCTTTGCCTCCCTAGCGTCAATAGACACCGTAAAAGCCGTCTCGTGATTGCTATCATTTTTTGCCACCATAAGCGGTAAATCAAGTTGCGTGGCTATCTCTTGGGTAACGCACACGCAGATAAGTCCGCGCGCTTTGCTAGCCATAAAATTTACTTTTTGTGGCGAGCTAAAGATTCCAGCCATTACCAAATCCCCCTCATTTTCCCTATCCTCATCGTCCATTACGATTACCATTTCGCCATTTTTGATTGCTTCGATTGCGTTTTCTACGCGTGTCAAATATTCCACAATGCAGTCCTTAAAATGTAAAATTTGGGCGTATTATACTTTAAAAGTATTGACAAAAACCATAAAGTTTTATAGAATACCGACTTTGCTTTATAGCTTTGTTGGCTTAAGTTTTTTGAAATTTATTGGGGTATCGCCAAGTGGTAAGGCAGCTGGTTTTGGTCCAGCCATTCCGAGGTTCGAATCCTTGTACCCCAGCCACTTTTTAGATTCTCTCTTTTTATCTTTTTTTGCGTTATCTTTTTCGCAATTTATCGCAGTTTTATCGCGGGGTAGAGCAGTCCGGTAGCTCGTTGGGCTCATAACCCAAAGGTCGATGGTTCAAATCCATCTCCCGCAACCAACATTCTACTTTTTTACTTCAATCCTACTTCTTTTTTACTTTTTTACTCCAAATGTTAGGGAATCCAAAATCAAACATTCTACTTTTGTTTTAAAAATCTTTTTTAATATTTAATCCGTTTTAATTCTTTCGCAAAATATGCAAATACTCAATGGTGGATTCTTGCTTGTAGTTGCGCGTAGAATCTGCTTTAAAGCGTTGATAGATTTTGCTAACGCACTCATACTTGCCATATTTGCTAAAAAGTCTTGCGATTTGCCCTAATCCCAAAATCCCCTCATCGTTGTAGCTTAAAAAAATCCATTCAAAATCCGCGTTTTTGATAAGATTTTCAAGCGCGTCTAACGCACTGCCCTTTTTGCAAAAATCACTTTTTGCATATTCGCGAAGTCCTGTCTTGCCCTGCGGGGCAAAATCATCATACAAAGCGATTGTGTTTAGCAAATGATAGTTTGCGCCGTATTCACGGGCATTATAAGGCGGGTCAAGGTAGAGAATATCACCTGAAATTTTGGCAATCAAATCACTCGCATTTTCATTAAAAACCTCGTGCGAATTATCGTTAATCTCGTCATTTGCGCCCTTAAATTCCATAGTCTTAAGCGCGGATTTTTTAAGATTTTTTAGAAACGCACCATAGACTGAAGCGACATTTGCGACTTTATCGGCGGATTCTAGCAGTGAAGCGAGCAAAAAATAATACGCGTTAGAATCTATGGCGTTTTGTTGCTTTAAATTCTCAATCTGCGTGCGAATCGCATCGATTTTCATCGCATTAGAATCGCTAAAATATAGCCTTTGGTGTGCCTTGCCTTGCGTCCCACCAAGTGAATAATGCTGATAAATTTTACCTTTAATGCCTTGCAGGTTGTTGAGATTTGCCACAAGCGCGTCTAGATTTTGTATCGGCGTGTGGTTTGCTATGTAGTTTTTATTCAAAACAAAGCTATAAAATTCCCTGTCATTTGCGATGACTTTGCGCACCTTGCGCTTAAACGCCCTGCCAATCGCCCCTGTCCCAGCAAACAAATCACAAAACACACATTCGCGCAGTGGCTTAGATTTTTCCACTTTTTGCGCGATCGTATCCACAATAAAGCCACTTAACCTTAATTTAGAGCCTATGTAGTTCATTTGGATTGTTAAACCCTAAACTCAAATGCCTCTATACTACTATTCTTGTGGTTTGGATTTATATGATGTTTTGTAGTATTGAATTTATCTATTAGATAACCTATTTGTTTTCCATTTCTGCTGCCATCTCGAAAAGCTGGATGTCCATTTTTGGCTGGATATTCTGGTATCTTTTTTCTAATTTCTGCAGTAGTTATGATTTTAGATTCACCTTTTTTTAATTTATCCAAACCAAACACTTTTTCAATTTTTTGTCCCATTGCTTTGCCAACTATTTTTTTGTTTTTCATATTTTTGCCCTCAAATGTTCTTGCTTTCCAAATATTCCTCATAAGTTCCGCGAAAGTCGATGATTTTGGCAGGCAAGCTCGTTCCGTTAGAATCAAACTGCGGGACTAGCTCGATTATGCGATTTGAGTATGCGTCAATCAACTCTCTATCGTGGCTTACGCAAATCACATTCCCGCTAAATTTATACAACGCCTCGCCAAGCGCGATGATAGACTCCAAATCCAAGTGATTTGTAGGCTCATCTAACACTAAAAAATTCCCGCCCTCAAGCATTAGCCTGCTTAGCACCATTCGGTGTTTTTCGCCACCGCTTAGGCGATTTACCTGCTTTTCTTGCTCTTCGCCGCTAAAAAGCATTCTGCCTAGCGCATTGCGGATTTCGCCCGCTTCCTTGCGCTTATCAAATGCCCTTAGCCACTCAAAGAGCGTTTCTTCGCCCTTTATTTCCTCGCTTACATTTTGTGGGAAATAGCCTCGCTGTGTAGTCGCGCCCCATTTCACAAATCCGCTATCTGGATTCAAGACTTCGACAAGGATTTGCAACAAAGTGCTTTTCCCCACGCCATTTGGTCCAATCACTGCGATTTTATCGTTTGGCAAAATCTTTAGCGAAACATTTTCTAGCACCTTTTTATCGCCATAAGATTTGCTGATATTCTCGCATTCTAGAGCTTCATTGCCAATGGTGCGATTTGGCTTAAACACTATGCTAGGGTCGCGCCGTGAGCTAACCTTTAATGCGCTAATATCTAGCTTTTCTAATTGTTTTTGGCGCGAAGTGGCTTGCTTTGCCTTACTCGCATTTGCGCTAAATCGGGCGATAAAGTTTTCTAATTCCTCTTTTTCTTTGAGCTTTTTATTGCGCTCGGCTTCTTGCTGTTTAGCAATTAAGGTGCTTGCGATATACCAATCATCATAATTCCCGCTAAACTCGCGCACGCCTCCAAAATCCATATCCAAAATATGCGTGCAGATAGAATTTAAAAAATGCCTATCGTGGCTAATCACCACGATTACGCCCTCATAATGCTTTAAGTTGTTTTCCAACCACGCGATTGATGGCAAATCAAGGTTGTTTGTAGGCTCATCAAGCAATAAGATTTCAGGCTTTGGAAACAGCACTTGTGCAAGCAAAATCTTAAATTTATCCCCGCCTGTAAGGCTACTCATAAGGTTTTGATGGCTTTTGGCGGGGAATCCCAAATCCTCCAAAATCCGCTCAATCACCACTTCGCACTCATAAGTAGGGTCTTCCTCCGCGCAAATTATCTCCAAATCGCCTAACTCGTTATTTACCTTTTCATCGCTTAAATCGCCATTTTCATAGAGCCATTCTTTGCGCTTGATTGCGTCATAGAGGCGTTTATTGCCGATAAGCACGGCATCTTTTAGGCTTAGATTTTCATAGGCGTATTGGTCTTGTTTGAGCACGCCAAGCCTTGCATTTGGAGCGATTACCACTTCACCACTTGTGGCTTCGTCCTCGCCTGATAGGATTTTTAGAAGCGTAGATTTTCCCGCGCCATTTGCGCCGATAAGCCCGTAGCGTTTGCCACAATCTAAACTTAAATTCACATTTTCAAAGAGTTTTTTGGTGGGGTAACGCATTGAGAGATTGATTGTTTGGAGCATTTTTTGTCCTTTTTTTGTGGGTTTTAGGTGGCGTATTTAAATTTTGTTGCAAAAATCAAAAGCCGTATTTTACGCTATTTTTGTGTAATTTTTAGATTTTGCTTAAAAATTTATGCTTTTTTGCGTGCCAAAATATAGATTGAATGATAAGTGATATTCCCTCCAAATCGCGCTTGATACGCCTTTAGCAGTGATTTGTTTAGCGTATTTTTGTGCGTGCTTAGCGCATTTGCACCGCTTTTTTGCAAATGCCTAAACACCTCAAGGCTTGTGCCAAAATCTAGCGTTTGCACCTCATCTTTCAAATCCAACACTTCGCACGCATTCTCTAGCGTAGTTTTTATCTCATCTGCGCTAGCATATCGCAGGGAAATACTCGCTATATTGGCTAGCTCGCATAGATTTTGCCCCCCAAATGTGCTAAGCAATAAAATCCCATTTGGTTTTAGCATTATGCTAAGAAGTCGCAAAATCCTATGCGTATCTAGCCATTGCAAGCACGCATTTGAGGCGATTAAATCAAATTTTTGTGCAAAAATTTTATGCGTTTCTAGCTCATTCATATCAAAAATTTCTATGCTATCAAAGTGCGGATTCTTATCCAAATCTTTATGCAAAAATGGTGGATTTATATCATTTATGGCGTATGTTTTGTATTTGATATTTGCTTGCAAAATCTCGCTAAACTCGCCATTTCCTACGCCAAATTCAAATACATTCTCAAAATATGTTTGCCCATATTTTTTTAGCATTTTTATTAGTGCGGAGCGCATTTGCTTTTGGATAATGGCATTTTCTTTGTAAGTGCGCCTTGCTTTTGCAAAAGATTTTGCCACTTTGTCTGTGTTGATTTGATTCATCGCAATGTGATTTATTGATAGAATTTATGCTTGCAGGATTTTAGTCCAATTTTTAAAGCCTAAAAATGCAAAATGTGGTGCGTTTGTATAGATAGTTTTTGTATGGATTTTATGAGGATTTTGCGCGTAAAATTTTTCACACGCATTTGTGGGGAAAACCTTATCATCGCGTGAAATGATTGCTTTATCCCATAAAAATTTTTGTGCAAAATTTTGCGCAAGATTTTGCAAATAAGACTTATAAAAATCTAGCAAAGATTCTAGCTCATTTTTCAGGTTGCGTGGCAGTAAAAAATTATGCGTAAAATCCGCTAAATCAAAATCCATTTTTGCGTGTGAAATATCAAAATCTTTGCTTGAAAAAAGTGCTTTTTTAAACGCATTGCAATCAATATGTTTTGCCGTGTAAGCAAAGATTTTATACGGGATTCCATAGGTATTATCTATGCCGATATTTGTGCCATTTATGGCGATTTTTTGCGCGAATATATTATCTAAATCATACTCAAAATCTGCGTTATGATTTTTTGCAAAATCACTTAACAAAATAGACGCGATAAAAACTCCCATAGACCAAGCGATAAGATAGACTTTTTTGTAGGTTTTGCTCTTTTTTAGTAGCTCTTTTATTTGTGCTTTACACTCGCTAAAATCGCTATAATCATAGCACATCAAAAAATCAAAATCCCCTCTCAAATCTACACCAAAATCCGTGCTAAAATCCGCGTCAAAATCGTGCGTATTTTTAGGATTTTTTCTAGCAAAATCTTGCGCTTGAAATAAAAAATCAAAATGACTAGGCAGGCTAGCAAAACCACTAAAAAATATGATTAGATTTTCGCGTGGTTTAAGAGTGCTTTTTTGTGTAAAAACTTTCATTTTATCCCTTTAAATTTGCCCAAATTTTTAGCAATTTTTGCTTGTAATTTATACAGATTTTATATGTTTTTCCAACATCTCTAAAGCATTTTGTGCTTCTTTTTGTGTGATATTTGCATTTAGGCAAAAACGGATTCTAGCGGTGTTTTGTGGCACGGTTGGATATTTTATCGCAGGGGCATAAATCCCACTAGATTCTAGCTTTTTAGCTAGTTTGATAGCCCGCGCATTTTCGCCTAAGATGAGAGAAAATATATGACTTTTGCCAAGCGAGGTTAGATAGTATTTGCTAGCGATTGTCCCTAATCCACTTTTAAAAACCTCACTTAGATTTGCTAATTTTTCCCTGCGTCTTGCCATAGATTTTGTGCCTAATTTTTGAAATACAAAGTAGCTAAACGCCACATTTATAGGAGGCAGGGCGGTAGAGTAGATAAGCCCCCTAGCCTTATTTACAAAAAATTCTTTGAAATGCCTATCACATATCACGCAAGCACCCATTGAGCCTATCGCCTTGCCAAAAGTAAAGATTAAAAAATCAATCTGTGATTGCAAGCCTAAAGCCATTGCTAGCCCAAGCCCGTCATTTTGCACGCGAAAATCACGCGCAAAATCATTAAGAGCAAAATCGCTTAAATCTTGTTTTGTGCGTGTCGCTATGTTTGTTTGTTTTGTCGCATCATTGCAAGTGCGTTTGCCAAAAACCCCTACACTATGGGCTTCATCAAGGTAAATATATATATTTTTGCCCATTTTTTTATACTCATTTTTTAGTGCGATGATTTCACGCAACGGCGCAAAATCCCCCTCCATACTAAACACCCCCTCACTTATGATAAAAATATGCTCATAATTTTTGCTCCTAGATTCTAGCAATTCACGCAAATGCAAAATGTCATTATGCCTAAATCGCTTAAAATCAGCCCCGCCAAGTCGCACGCCATCTATTATGCTAGCGTGAGCAAAAATATCTAGCAAAAAAAGCGAATTTGGTAATGAACTAAGTGCTTGCAAAAGGGAAATATTTAGATGATAGCCGCTATTAAAAAGTAGCGATTTTTTAGGAAAAAATATAGAATCTAAATGCGCTTCAAAATCCTTATAAACGCCAAATCCCCCGCTAAGCAAGCGCGAAGAAGATGAGCTAAAATATAACAAATCTTTTGGGCTAGTCTTGCTAAAAAATCGATAAAATTTTTTTATCATTTTTTTAGATTTTGCTAATCCTAAATAATCATTGCTTGCTAGATTTAGCAGTCTTTTTTTATCACAGCACAGATACGCACCATTATGGGCAAAATCACGCAAGTAGCGATAATTATCCTGCTTTTTTAGGGAATCTAAAATCTGTGTTATGCGTTGCATTTTTTCTCTTTTTTAAGTGTTAGATTTTGCGAGGATTTTGGTATTTTATTAAAATGAAATTATCGATTTTGGTGTAGTATTTTGCCATAAAAACCACAAAAAAGGCTAGCAAATGCCACAAATTTTTACCACAAAACCACCACCCAAAAATGCACACAAAAACTATCACAAAAACACGCAAAAAAATTCGCAAAAAAACGACAAACAAGCCCGATTAAAAGCCCTTGATTTAGCGCATATTTGGCATCCTTGCACGCAGATGAAAGACCATTTTAGCCATTCAAAAAATGGCGAAAATATCCCGCTAATCCCCATAAAAAAAGCAAAGGGCGTGTATTTGTATGATTTTAATGGGCAAAAATACATTGATTGTGTAAGTAGCTGGTGGGTAAATCTTTTTGGACATCAAAACAAAACCATAAATAAAGCAATCAAAAAGCAACTAAAAACCCTAGAGCATATTATATTAGCGGGTTTTTCTCACGAGCAAATTATTAGATTTTCTCATAGGCTAACTAGCCTTTTGTCCGCGCCACTTAATAAATGTTTTTATGCTGATAATGGCTCAAGTGCGATAGAAGTCGCCCTAAAAATGAGCTACCAATATCACAAAAATATTTCTCAAAATCTAGCGCAAAATCCCGCGCTAGATTCTAAAAAACCAAAATCTACAATCCCCGCAAAGATATGCCACACAAAGACACACCCCATAAAAACGCGGACAAAATTTCTAACACTCTCAAACGCATATCACGGAGAGACTTTGGGTGCGCTAAGTGTGGGCGATGTGGGACTTTATAAAGACATTTATAAGCCATTGTTATTAGAGTGTATCACTACACCTGTGCCAAAAAATGATGGACATAGCCTAACCCCTGCGGATTCTAATGATTATCAAAAAAAGCTAGACGCGCTAAAAGAGATTTTGCAAAAAGAGGGAGAGAGTATTTGCGCTTTTATCTTAGAGCCCTTAATCCAATGCGCAGGGGGGATAAATATCTATCCAAAAGGCTTTATAAAATCCGCCTGCGAACTAGCCCGAAAATATGGGATTTTAATCATTTTTGATGAAATCGCCGTAGGTTTTGGGCGAAGTGGGAGTATGTTTGCTTATGAGCAGTGCGGGGTAGTGCCAGATTTTTTGTGCCTTAGCAAAGGCATTAGCGGGGGATATTTGCCGCTCTCTGTGGTGGTTACAAGTGATAAAATCTATGAGGCTTTTTATGCGGATTATGAGAGTGATTTGGGGTTTTTGCATTCTCATAGCTACACGGGAAATGCCCTTGCTTGCGCGGCTGCAAATGCTGTGCTAGATATTTTTGCCTCCCAAAAAATCATAGAAAAAAACAAACACCTAAGCGCATTTATCACTTCGCGTTGGACTAAGCTAGCTAATCTAAAAAATGTCGCAAATATCCGTTATTGCGGTATGATTTTTGCCCTAGATATTGTGGGTAGTAGGCATAAAAGAGCGGGGCTAGAAGTATTTAAAAAAGGGCTAAAAAAAGGGCTATTACTTCGCCCGCTAGGCAACACGATTTATTTTATGCCTCCATTTATCATTACCAAAAAACAAGTAAAATTTGTGGTAGAAAATTTACGCGAAATCTTGCAAAATCTAGGCTAGTATTCAATCATTTTTCGTTGAAAAACCTTTTAAATCTAGCAAACTCCGCTCTAAATTTTGTTTTAATTCCTCGCTAAATTGCAAATTCAATTTATCCAAAATCCCTTTATCCAAAATCCCTTTATCAATGTTTTGCAAATTTTCACTCCAAGCCTCCATAAGCCCGCCCATAAATCCGCTAGATTTTGTAGCATTATGTTTGCCATTTATATGTTTAATATTGTTTAGTTTCTGTCCTTTTACTACCGCTAGCATTGCGTTTGCTTTTGCTTTTTTTAAATATAGATTTTGGATTTTGGCATAAGATTTACAAAGATTTTGCCTACCATAAAGCCTCTTTGTCTCTAGCATTAAAAATAGCTTATTTTTAATGTCAATCCTGCCAATAATCCACAAAACAAACGCTTCATACACGCTTGTATAATCGCCATTATCATTGATAATGATTTTTTCATTAGGACATTTGATAATCTCTTGTAGCTTTGATTTGATTGCTTTGTCATCACAGATTTTACGCTTTATCTCATCGCTACTTACCATATCTAGCATATCAAAATCTTTGACACATAGCAAATCTACTACAAATAATCTAATCTCGCTATGCACCAAGTCCGCGATATTCTCTAGCATTTTTTCATAATCGCGCACATTGCCCTACCCTATCGCCTTAAGCATTGCGCTATCTATGGCTATGCTTTTAGCTAACGCGATTTGCTGTGCTTCTTTGGCTTTCTTATCAGGCGAATTTTGAAAATCCTCCAAAAACCGCACACTTTTTTGTGCGCTAGATTTTATGCCCTCTAATTTGCCATTTAGCTTTTGTTTTGCTAGCTCAAAAATCGCATTTAGGCTATTTTTGAGCTCATTTTGAAACTCTCTCAACGCATTTGCATTTATCGAATCTATAAAGCTATCCACTTTTTGCTTTTTGCCCTCACCACTATCACCGCGCAAGATTTCAGCCAATTTTTCATTATCAAAGCTAATTTGGCTCATTATATTTTGACGCAAATTTTCCTTTGCTTTGCCAAAGTGATAATTCGCTCCACTTCGCATATCTTTAGCGATATTTTCATCAATCTCGCCAAAAAGCTCACCAAATTCGCTAAATACTTTTTCAAAAAATCCACCTATAATCTGCCCTGTAAAGTCATCAATCTTTTGCAACGAAGCATTTTTATACTGCGAAATAATGGAGCGAATCTGCTGAATCTCTGCGATACTTGCCTTTTGCGCGTCAAAGGATTGACTTTGGGAGAGTTCATTTGTAAGATTCTCTTTGTCATCGCTAGAAAACCATTCTTTTAATTTATCCATAGCAACGGGCAACAAAGCCTTTCCAGCTTCTATGACATAAGACAATAAAGTTGGTGTTTTGCTTATAATAGTTCCTACAGTGCCAACCAGCGCACCTAAAAAAGGTATTGCCATACTACACCCCCTTTATTGCATTTAAAATGGCGATATTTTTATTTAGCCCTAAAGCCAAATTTGCTTGTTCGCTTTGCTTTTGCTCGACATTTTTTTGCTTCTTTGATTTTTTCTAAAGTCGCTAGTTGATTATTTGCTAGTGTTTGGCGGACTTCCAACTTTGATTGCAGTGCTTTTGTCATTGATGCAACGCTATTTTCTATGCTTTCTACGAATCTATCACCCATTTTTCTAAATGCCTTTTGCGTAGTTTTTGCGATAAAATCCTGCATTTTTGTTTTTTTGTCTGCGCTACTATCAAGCGATAAAATCTCTACGCATTTTTCATTACCCAAGCTGATTTTATTGCTAATCTCTTTTAGCACAAAGCCTTGAATTTTATCAAACTCCGCCTCGCATTGTTTAGTAAAATCCTTGCCATTTTCTCCTAGAGATTGTGCCAATGCGCTGATAGATTCTACACCTATTTTTCTAAGCGCAGATTCAAAGGTCTCACCCTCTTTTGCTATGCGATTTTTGTATTCGATTAGCTCATTTTGCAAATTTTGCATATCTTGCATACTTGCATTATCTTTATCAAAAGCCTGCTTTCCCCCTAATGCTTTGGACAACATATCACCGAGCTGATTTATTTCCTTAGCAGATTCTTTAGCATCACTAGAACCAAGCCAACTTTTAATTTCATCATACACAGCCTTACCTGCACTAACGACTTTATCAACTAATGTGATACCTTTATCAATAATTACTTCTAGCTTGTCAAGAAATCCCATTTTACACCTCCCTTATTTATTGTTTTTGATGAGATTTTCGATTTGCTCACCCAGATTTTTTAACATTGCCTTGCTTTGAGATTCAAAGTTTGCGATGATATGTTCTATCTCATTTTGTGCCTCTTGCAATCCTTTTAGCTCATCATTTTCTTTGGCAATTTGTGCGTTTATCGCTTCAAGTCCGCCAGAGAGCGCATTATAAGTCTCTTGCTTTTTATTAGCATCGCCTGTGAAATACTCGCTTATGTTGCGTTGTAGATTGTGATAAGTCGCCTTTACGCCATCGATATAGATTTTTTGCACATTATCCAAAATATCCTTTTCTATGCGCTTATTCACCAAATCCACATTTGCAAACTCAAGCAATTTATCCAAATTTGCATCTATATCATCATTGCTAAATACTTTATAGCAAATGTCTTTTAGCGGTTTTGTATCTTTTAACTCGCCTTTTTTATAAAGTTCGCACAAAAACGCAGTCCAGCCTGACACGCCAATGATATTTTTATCTGCTAGCTCTTTGGTGTAGCAAGTGGATTCTCGGACGCCCTCAACTTGTTTTGGCGAAGTGAGATAATTTATCCATTCAGTCCTTATTTTCTCCCAACCTTCTTTTGTTTTTATGTCATAATGCGTTCCTAACACATAGACTTTTTCAGGTTTTCCACCTGTATTGTCAAACGCGCTATAAATGACATTTAATTCGCCATTATCCATAGAATTTACCATATTGCAAACAAGCACAACTTTTGCTGTGTTGATATAATCACGCGTGATTTTTGAGCGATAAGGCACAGGGTCATCTAGTCCGGGCGTATCCACAAACATTAGATTTTTTTGATATGGAAAATCAGGGTAGCTAATCTCTACTTCCTTTACGAAAAAATGCTCTGCATTTTTTGATGAAGTGTATTTTTTTAGCGAATCTATATCAAACGCTTCTGTGATTGTCGCTTTGCCTACGAATTTGTCTTTGTAAGATTCTGCGCCAAGCTCATCATATTTATCTTTAAAAAGTTTGCCACTTTTAATCGCGTCTTCCCACAGCTCTTCCCACTCTTTTTTGGTGTAAAAGGTGATTTTCATCTCTGCTTTTTTGCCATAGCGAAACTTCGTAAGCGTAGCCGTTTCAGGCGTAACATCTGTGCTTGCATATTCTGCTTTTAATAGCGCGTTTATAAGCGTGGATTTCCCAGCCTTTATCGTGCCTACAAAGGCGATTTCCAAATATTCGCTTTGATTTAGAAAATTTTCCGCTTCGTTTATGAAACCATCTAAAATCTTTTTAGATTCCGCGTTTTCATCATCTTTTGCGCAAACTTCAAGCACATTTTTAATCTGTGCCACTTCATCAAAATAGCTTTGCACCGCCGTATTTGGCGCAGGTTTTGAATCTACCTTTTGAGCTATTTTAGCGATAAAATCTTTTAGATTTTTGCTACTTTGCTCTAAACTATTTTTGTCGCTAAATTCCGCTCCACCTACGATTTCGCCACATTTGTAGCAAAATAACTCCGCCTCTATTCCACAATTTGGACATTTTTGTAATGCTGATATTTTTGTAATGCTGACATTTTGTCTCCTTTTTTGTCTTTTTCACAAAACCTAAGATTTAGATTTCTAAGTTTTACAAAAAAAAAAAAAAAAAGAAAAAAAAAAAAAAAAAAAAAAAAAAAAAAAAAAAAAAAAAAAAAAAAAAAA
>NZ_JBSIUV010000030.1:0-31386 GCF_053654515.1 Helicobacter sp. T3_23-1059
GTGTAGGTTTGCAAAAAGCGATACTACAAAAAAAAAAAAAAAAACAGATTGTTAATGTATTTTGGGCGAGTGATATTTGTGTAGAAATTGTTAAGAATACTTGCAAAAATTCTCACCCAAAAAAAAACTCACCAATGTAAAAATAGGCATTTGCTTAAAAATAGATTTTCATATTTTTCACAAACCCTGCTAATTTTTGCAAAAATGCACAAAGTAAATGCGCAAGTTTGTAGAAATTTTTGCGTGGGTTTATGTTTTTTAAAGCAAAAAATCGCTAAAATCCACGCTTTTATCTCAAACAAAAGAAAGGATAGCTTATGCTAGAAGGAAAAATTAGAGAGAGTATTTCAAAGGCGAATGCAAAAGCCCTAAGGAATGATGGTTATCTAATTGCCAATATTTATGCAAAAGGCGTGGAAAATATCCATTGTGCTTTTAAAATAAATGATTTTATTAGGACTATCAAAACCAAAAACACGCTTGTTTTCCCTGTGAAAGTCGGGGATAAAACGCTAGATGTCGTTATCCAAGAGTATCAAAAAGACCCTGTATATGGGACGATTTTGCATATTGATTTGATGATAGCGCAAAAAGATGTGCTTGCCAAATACAAAATCCCTGTCAAGACCAAAGGAACGCCCGTAGGGCTAAAAAATAAGGGTGTGCTTTTGCTAGCCAAAAAACGCATAAGCGTAAAGGCAAAAGCTCAACATCTACCAAATGCTTACGAGCTAGATGTATCCGCGCTTGATGTGGGGCATAGCATTTTGGTGCGGGATTTGCCACAAATCGATGGCGTGCAAATCACCGAAAATCCTGCAAATGCCGTAGTAAGTGTCGTAAAAGCCAAATAATCCTAGCTTGTAAAAAATTTGACTTTTATCAAACTTGCAAAAAAAACATAAAAAAACGATGGGCAAAAATAATGAGCTACTGAAAAAAGTAGCAAATCTTTGCTCATCGCCCTTTCACTTTTCTAACGATTCTGCCAAAAACTACCAAAAAAACCATTTATACCAAAAAAACCATTTAAAAGATAACCCCAAAAACGCCGTAAATTCTAACGATTTGTCAAAATCTGTTTTTGATGATTTTCATAAATTCTGCAAAAATGATTTTTTTACCCTGCTAAAAGATTTTTTACCACCACATTTGCAAACGCCAATAATCATCGCAGGGCTTGGCAACCCAACTCCAAAATACGCTAAAAATCGCCATAATGTCGGCTTTATGATAGTCGATAAAATCGCTCAAATGCTAGAACTAGAATGGGAAAATGCGAATAAATTTGACGCACAAATCGCCACGATAAAAAACACTACCACAAATATACTTCTCCTAAAACCACAATCTTTTATGAACTTATCAGGCGAGCCACTGCAAAGCACGCTAAATTTTTATAAAATCAATGATTTTGCAGTATTGCACGATGAGCTAGATATTGATTTTGGCTATATTCGCTACAAAGTTGGGGGCAGTAGCGGCGGGCATAATGGACTAAAATCGATTGATGAAAAAATGGGCAATAATTATATGCGACTACGATTTGGCATAGGTCGGGGGCTAGATACAAAATCTAGCACGGATTCTACGGATTTTGCAAAAACTAACGCGGATTTTGCCCCGCAAAATCACCCAAGCAAAGAGCGAAAAAATCATCAAGTCATTTCCTATGTGCTAGGGGATTTTAGCGAGAATCAAACAAAAAAGCTAGATGGTTTGGTGCTACACTCCGCGCTTAGCATTCTGTATTTTCTCATCACTAGAGATTTTGCAAAAACCCAAAATCTATTTACGCTAAATCCTCCCAAAAATAATCCTAACAAAGCAATAAACACAAAATCCACGCAAGACACAAAAACCCAAAATCCACACCACGCAAATAAAGCGCAAAAGGATAAAGTATGCCAAGATTAAGATTATTCTTTTTTATAGGGCGATATTATTTGCGCTATTTTTTAGTGATTTTTATCGCTTTAGAGCTATTTTTTGTCAGCATTGATAGCCTCCAATACGCCGATAATTTCGCAGAATCTGCAAACCTTGTGGTGCTATTTTTTGCCTATGATTTTGCCTATGCTATCAATTTCACGCTTCCTATTTCACTGCTTTTGTCTATGGCGATTTGCTATCTCTCTCTTATCAAATCAAACCAATACACTGCCCTACTCGCACTTGGCTACTCTAAGCGCGCTCTTTTGCGTCCTGTGCTATTGCTAAGTATCGCGCTTACTTGCGTATATATCGGGCTAAACGCCACGCCTTTTGCGTATGCTAAAGAGGAAGTAGAGACTTTTTTCAAAGATTCTTCAAGCGTCCCTACAAAAGATTTATTTGTCAAAAATAATCAAAATTATGTGTTTTTTGGCACGATAAATTCCCTAGCCCAAGCAAACTCACTGCGCGTTTTTACGCTAGATGATGACAAAAAGCTAGTAAGTTTTATCCAAGCAAAAAAGGCATTTTTTGAAAATAATTTTTGGGTATTGCAAGATGCAAAGACGCAGATTTTGCCAAAAAAATGGAATCTAGGTGGTTTAGTGGTTGCTTCTAGCACGCAATCTCGCCTGCCGATTTTGGAAAATTTTAACCCAAAAGTGCTAGATTCTTTCGCGCAGGCAAAACCCTCCATTTCGATTTTGGACGCGCTAGATTCTTTTCATCTTTTGCGCTCGCAAAGCATTTCTACCGACAAAGCTAGGGCGATTTTGTATTCTCTTATTTTGGTCCCGCTTTTTGTGCCATTTGTGGCGATTATTATTTGCTATTACACACCATCACTTGGGCGATATGCTAATCTTTACTTGCTTGGTTTTTGCTTTATTATTTTTGCGCTTCTTGTGTGGGGATTGTTTTTTGCGCTTAGTCAATTTGCTATCACAGATATTATCTACCCTGAAGTTGCTGTGCCTGCGCCACTTGGGATTTTAGCGTGCGTGGCGATTTGGTATTATGTGCGGATAAATAAAGCGGTGTTATAGTGTGATTTTGCTTTTTGTAAAATATTTTTCAAATAAGATTTTGCAAGCAAAATTAAGTCAATTTTCTAAAAATAGATTTTGCAAAATCTAAAAACTTAAAAAACAGGAAAATCTATGTCTAAACTTCTTTACAATCTACAAGGTATCGCTAGAATGCTACTGCCTCGCGCATTTTATCAAGCAAATCTATCGCACAAAATAAAGCAAATTTTTAAAGATTTTGATGATATGACATTGCAACATATTGCCAATCGGGTTAATTATTATCACAAGATAAATACGCCATTTGCCCTGCCCGCACCAAATCTTGCGCAAAACATACTTGCCACAAACAAATCTAACCAAAATCCAAAACCTCCCCTAAGCCTGCAAACCCCAAATATAGATATTCTTTTGCGCAACAACCCCACAAGCGCGCATTCAACCGTATATTATTATGATTCATATCAATGGAGCAGGTATTTTAATGATAACTTTGTATGGGCGTATCAATTTGGCGATGTAAATTATTACCTAGACACTCCCGCGATAACCAAAACTCGCCCATTAGACTTATCTAAAGAAAATCCTAAAATCCTTAAGGGGGGGGGGGAATCTAACGCAAATAGCATTTTATTGCCACTTGATAAAAACCGACATTTTTGCTTTTTTGCAGATAAAATCCCATACAAAGACAAAAAAGATAAGTTAATCTTTCGTGGTGCGTGCTATCAACACCATAGAAATAAATTTTTGCAATTGTATTTTAACCACCCACTATGCGACATAGCCGACACAAGCGACAAAAAACATAACGCAGATTTTGTAGGACGCAAAATCTCTAAACAAAAACATTGTGAATATAAGTTTATTTTAAGTTTAGAGGGAAATGAAGTCGCAAGCAATCTAAAATGGGTGATGAACTCAAACTCACTTTGCATAATGCCAAAACCAACATTTGAAAGCTGGTTTATGGAGGGGAGGCTCATTGCAGGGGTGCATTACGCACAAATAGATGATGAATATAGCAATGTAGAATCTACGCTAGACTACTATCTAAGCCACGAAAAAGAAGCATTAGACATTATCAAAAATGCGCAAAATTTTTGCAAGGATTTTCAAAATCAACGCTATGAAGAAGCCTGCTGTTTGCTAGTTTTGCGAAAATATTTTGCCCTAAGCGGACAGCTTGATATAAGCAAGGAAGAGCGAGAAATGTTTGAAATCTAGTAAAATCAATGCGTTTAAAAAGCGTTTGAGAACAAATTTTTAACAAATCAAAAATATGGCAAAAATCTTGTAAAATTTCCCAAAAGATTCCAAACAAAAAATCCAAAAAGGTAAGCAAATTTTTTACAAAACGCGTAGATTTTACACATTTTTAAAAACATTGCCACAAAAAATAAGCAAAATATTTGCATTGTTAAAAGGAATTTTTTAATATATTCTCTAGCAATTTGATTTTTGCTTATGTTGCTTTTTTAGATATTCTTTAGAATCTTAAAAAATCTTAAAGAATCTAAAACCACCCAAACAACTACTTCACAACTAAAGGAGAAAAAATGAATGTATTAGTGGTAAATTGCGGGAGCTCATCGCTAAAATTTCAGCTCATAAATGTCGATAGCGAAAAAGTCCTAGCCTCTGGAATCTGCGATAGAATCGGGCTTGAAGGAAGCGTGCTAAACTACAAAAAAGGCGAAGAAAAAGTAAGCAAGACGCTAAACCTAGTCAATCACTCAAACGCCATCTCTGCGGTGCTAGAAATCCTAACCGACAAAAAAATCGGCGCAATAAAATCCTTAGATGAAATCGCTGCTATCGGACATCGTGTGGTGCACGGTGGCGAGTATTTCAAAGAATCTGTGCTTATTGATGAGATTGTGATAAAGCATATCGAGGATTGCTCTGCTCTTGCGCCTCTGCATAATCCCGCGCATTTAATGGGTATCAAAGCTTGCTCCGAGCAAATGCCAAAAACGCCTATGGTAGCGGTGTTTGACACGGCGTTTCACCAGTCTATGGAAGCACGCGCGTATATGTATGGCGTCCCGTATGAATGGTATGAGAAGCACAAAGTGCGCAGATATGGCTTTCACGGGACAAGCCACAAGTATGTTTCACAGCGCACGGCGGAGTTTTTGGGACTTGATTATAAAAATTCTAAAATCATTGTCTGCCACCTTGGCAATGGCGCGTCCATCTCTGCGGTAAAAAACGGCAAATGCGTGGATACAAGTATGGGGCTAACGCCACTAGAGGGGCTTATAATGGGGACTAGAAGCGGGGATTTAGACCCTGCGATTTTGGACTATATCGCCGATAGAGAGGGGCTAAACACCAAAGCAATCGTAAATATCCTAAACAAAAAATCTGGCGTGCTTGGGATTTCAGGCGTATCAAGTGATTTTAGGGATTTGCTTGATGCCGAGCTAAAAGGCGATGAGAGGGCGAAGCTAGCGCGGGCTGCTTTCGCGTATCGCGTGCTAAAATACATTGGAAGCTATTGTGCGGTGATGATAGGCGTAGATGCGATTGCCTTTTGCGCGGGCGTGGGGGAGAATGCGAAATTTATACGCGGTATGATTGTGGAGCATTTGGAGTTTTTGGGCGTGAAGCTCGATGAGGAAGCAAACAACGCGTGTGGCAAAGAAGCGATAATCTCCACTAAAGATTCTAAAGTCAAAGTGTGCGTAATCCCCACAAATGAAGAGCTTGTCATCGCTAGGGATACCAAGGCGATTGTGGCAAAACTTTAAATTTTAAAATTTAAAGCACAGGCTATTTATTGTTGTATTGAAGCGCGATTTTAGGTGCTTTTTGTTTTTATTGAATTTTGTCATACTTAAGCGCAAGCGAAATATCTCTATTTTTGTGCGAGGCGTAGAGGCAATGTAGAGATACTTCGGCTTTTTAAGCCTTCGTATGACAGACAAATCATTTAATGTTTTGCAAATTTTTTAGATTAAGCAGGTGTAGAAATGAAACCATTTGAATACGGGCTCTACAAGCCAAATGAAAGCCTTTTAGTAGTTATCGATGTGCAAGAGAGGCTACTCCCGCTGATGTTTGATTGCCAAAATCTTATCAAAAATACCAACACGCTTTTGCGCGGGGCGCAGATTTTAGGCATTCCCACGCTTATCACCGAGCAGTATCCAAAAGGGCTTGGAAATACCGATAAACGCGTGGAATTTGACAGGGGAGATTCTACAATCTGCGTGCGAGAAAAGACAAGTTTTAGCATTTTTGGCAATGGTGAGATTATGGATTTTATCGCCAAGCTTAATACACAAGGCAGGGCAAAAAACCTCATAGTTTGCGGGATTGAGAGTCATATCTGCGTGCTTCAAAGTGTGCTTCACGCGCTAGATTTAGGGCTTAGCGTGTGGGTAGCGCAAGATGCGCTAAACTCGCGCAAAGAAGCAAACCACCTAAACGCTATCGAGCTAATGCGAAGCAGTGGTGCGAAAATCTCGTGCGTAGAATCGCTCCTCTTTGGTGCAATGCTAGAATCTAAAAATGAGCATTTCAAGCAAATCAGCGCGTTAATCAAATAAAATCAAACTTTTTAAAACTAGATTTTGCTTGAGGCAACATTTTGCCTAAAATCTAGTTTGATTTTGCTAAGTTGTAAAATTTGTGAAGTTGCGAATTTTAGAAGTTTTCAAGAAAGATTACAGAGCAAAATCGCCAAGAGAATTTTATCAAATCTAGTAATACAAAATCTTGCTTGCAAAAACTTATTTGCAAAATCTACCACAACAAAATCCACACATTCTCTTAACAAATATCTATAATATTAGATAAACAACTATAAAAAAGCAACAAAAACAAAAAATGAGCTTTTTCATTTATCGCTTAATGTGTTGCTTTTGTGATTTTTTATTTGTCTTTTTTATCAATTTTTGGAGTTTTGTCCGTTTTTGGTGCGTTTAGCGGGGGGGGGGGGGTGGAAACTACCCTTTTTCTAGGAAGTTTATACCTTCTGATTTCCTCTTGGATAACGCTGTCAAACTCTCGCAATTCGTCATAATGCGCTTTTGAAGCGTTGATTAGCTCATCAAACTTAAATCCTAACATTACGATACGAAACAAATCTGGCTTAAATCGCCTCCAATTATACAAAGTGCTAACATCAACATCAATATGTTTTGCCATATCTCGTTTTGTCGTTTTAAATTGAGTCTTCATAAAATGCCTTTAAGGTTTAGTATTTTTTTACCGAAATTAAAAAGCAATTATACAAGATTTTTGTCAAAAAATACACAAAAATGGATTTTGGCATAATCCTAAAATATCGTTGCGCGTGTTATTGTAAATTATCTATCTTTTATAAAAATAACTTAGAATATTTAACAAAATCGCAAAAAACACTTTTTCAAAAAATAGCACCTAAAGCACACAAAACCCATAAAAAATTGTCATAAAATAAACCAAAAACCAACAAAATTTCACACAAAAACCACAAAAATATCTAAAATCTTGCTAAAAAATCCATATTTTCATATCAATCTAAAGAATAATTGCAAAAATATTTTTACAAAAATGTGCAAAATCTTGTCGTAAGTTTAGCGATTATAAGGTAAAATCTTGCACTATATTTTGAATAAAACCAAAGACTTAGGGCGTTTTAAGCAAAAACACAACCACAAAAAAGCTACAAAATAAAACTAAATAAAACTAAGTGTTTAGTAAAAAAGTGCTTAGCAAAAAATCATTTTAGTTTTATTTGTCGCCAAATATAGCAAAACATCAAAATCCAAAGTTAGCAAAATCTTGCTTACATTTGTTTTGCGACTTTATACAAAGAACTTGCAAAAAGCAAAAAAAAGGAAGTCTAAAATGAATGAGTCTCTGCTCAACATTATCGAGGAAAAACTCCCTCCATTGTCTGATACCGTTGTCAAACTGCGTGATTATATCACAGAGAATGGCGAAAATATGGAGATAAGCGAGGTTGTGAATATCCTCTCTAAAGATCCTATGGTTACGACAAACTTGTTAAAGATTGCAAATTCTGCATATTATGGATTTTCTAGCAAAATCTCTACGATTAACCAAGTTGTTACCCTGCTTGGAATCGATAATGTCAAAAACCTCGTTATGACAGATTCTATCCGCTCTCATCTCAAAGTAAATGTTTCGCCTTATGGGCTTGATACGGATTTGTTTATGGGAAATTGCTCAAAAGAAGTTAATTTTATCTCTTCTTGGCTAGGGAATGAGGACAAAAAGTTAGCTCAAACCCTCGTCCCTTGCGCTATGCTTTTGCGACTTGGTATGATTTTGTTTTCTATCGCGCTTATTAAGACTAGGCAGGACAAAGAGTTTCGCAAAATGCTAGAGGACAATGAATTTATGAATATTGCCCTTGTAGAGCAGGAATTTTTTGGGACTGACCATATTTCGTTTTTGGCTTATTGCTTTGATTTGTGGAAATTTGATGATGATATTATACAGACCGTGCTATATGCGACAAGCCCGCATTCTGCCACGCAAAATATCCAAAAAAGTGCCTACGCGCTAGCGATTACAAATCGTATATTTGAGCCTTATGAAGGTGGCAATGAATACAATATAAATGAAGCCATTGCCTTAGCAAAAGAAGCAAGACAGCAAGGGGTAAATTTTGATATGGACAATCTAGTAGCCCATATCCCTACCCCAAAAGATAGGACGCTAAATAAGTAGCCTATCTATTTTTAGAATATTTTAGGTATATTCTTTTGCGCTTTCTTTTTTTATTATTTCTTTTTGCGCTAGAAGTCGCTTTTTGCGCTAGCGCGGAGCTTAGCAAAAAAGACTACGAAAATCTAGATGTAGATACCGAGCGCATAGGTTGGAAAATCGAGCTAAGCAGAATCTCTCTAAATTTTACTACCACCCAAGTAGGCAACAAAGAGCAATATGCCAGCTTTGCAAACAGCCGTTTAAGCGGTAGCTCTCAACTAGTTATCCAAGCATATAGCAAATTCTTAGCAGATTATTACGCACAATCTTTTGTATGGTTTAGCTCACTTCTTACAGAATATGGACAAACAGTAGTCTTTGCGACCAAAAACACCCCAAGAGTAAGCAACAAAACCAATGATAAAATCCTCCTATCCACAGGCTACACCCAACGAATTTGGAAGCTAGAAAACATACGCGGAGGCGAAAAACTAGGCGGTGAAATAGGACCTTTTGCAAGTCTTAGTCTGCAAAGTGAATTTACCCCTAGCCCAAACCTCCCTTATCGCAAAAAATACCTGCGACTATCGCTAGGAGCGCGACTTTTTGATAGCAAATATATCCAAAATCTGCATTTAAGTCTTTTTGGCGAAGATGATTTTAGCGACATAAAAAACCAAGTGCAAAGTATGGGGCTAGAGAGTGGAATCCAGCTAAAATACAGCTTTAGAGATGGGGTAGATTTTGCTAGTGGGCTATATTATCGCCAATACTTGCTTAGCAACTACCCAAGATTGCGCGACCCAAATTTTGAAATGGAGCTAAATTTGCGACTTGATACGGTGCTGTTTAATAACCTTAGCATTTCGCCATTTTTAAGTCTATATATCTTGCAAGGCAAATACATAAAAAGCACAGGGACAAACCTATTTGTAGGCATTTCGCTAGGCTATGGCAAAGTTTTTAAAGACAACAAATTGCCCATAAAAAAAGAACCTGTGTTTGATTTTGATTTTAACCTCGCTAAAAAAAGCTCAAAAAAATTACTCTACTCGTTTGCCAAAAAAGGCGAGATAAAGCGCAGAATCTAGCCAAGATTCTAGCCACAAAATGATATAATTTTAACAATTCTTACAATGCACCACAGCAAATCACAAAAATAAAAAACAACAAAACACAACAAAAAGGAAGAATAAATGTCTAACCAAGATTTTACAAAAAAAGCTAAAAAAGATTCTATCAGCGACTTCGCGAAACAAGATTTTACAAAAACACATTCTGCTAGCAACTCACAAATCCAGCAAATCCAAATCCAGCAAATCATAGAAGGCAAGGCGTGGAAATTTGGCGATAATATCGACACAGATGTCATAATCGCTGCTCGCTACCTAAACACAAGCGATGAAAATATCCTAGCAAGACATATTATGGAAGATGCGCGCCCAGATTTTTTTAGTGAAATTTCAAAAGGCGACATTATCGTAGCGGGGGAAAATTTTGGCTGTGGCAGTAGCAGGGAGCACGCACCTATCGCGCTAAAAGCCGCAGGGATTGCCTGCGTGATTGCTCCTAGCTTTGCTAGAATCTTTTATCGAAATGCCTTTAATATGGGGCTTTTAATCCTAGAATCTAGCGAAGTAAATCACATAAACGAGGGGGATAAAATCCGCATAGACACGCAAAAAGGCACAATCCAAAATCTAACCACAAACCAATCGTTTGCCTACAAAGAAATCCCAGAATTTATGCACGCATTATTACAAAGTGGCGGGCTTATGGCGTTTGCAAAAGATTGGCTAAAGCAAAATGGCTAAAATCAAAAAAATCCACAAACAAAAATCTAAGATTTAAGGAAATCAAAGTGAAAGCAGAATCTAAAATCCACAAAATCGCCGTGATAAGAGGCGATGGCATAGGCGATGAAATCATCACAGAAGCAATCAAAATCCTAGAAGTCGCGCAAAAAAAATTTGATTTTGCCCTAGAATATGGCGAATATTTAATGGGTGGCGTGGCGTATGATGAGTGTGGCGAGCCATTGCCACAAGAGACGATAAAAGGCTGTTTAGATTCTAGTGCGGTGCTTTTTGGAGCGGTAGGCGGAGCAAAATGGGAAAACTTACCAAAGCCAAAACGGCCAGAGGCAGGGCTTTTAGCATTGCGAAAAGAGCTAGCTGTTTTTGCAAATTTGCGCCCTGCGATGGTGTTTGATGAATTGCTAGATTCTAGTCCGCTAAAGCCTGAAATCATCAAAGGTGTAGATTTGCTAATCGTGCGCGAGCTAATCAGCGGAATCTATTTTGGCAAGCCACGAGCAAAAGAAGCAAACAAAGCGTATAATACGATGATTTATACACGCGATGAGATAGAGCGCATAGCGCACAAAGCCTTTGCGCTAGCAAAATCTAGACGAAACAAACTCTGCTCAATCGACAAAGCAAATGTGCTTGAAGTAAGCGAGCTATGGCGCGAAGTAGTCAATGAAGTGGCAAAATCCTATCCAAGTGTGGAGCTAACCCATCAATATGTCGATAACGCAAGTATGCAGCTTGTGCGCGAACCAAAGCAGTTTGATGTTATCCTTACAAGCAATCTTTTTGGCGACATTTTAAGCGATGAAGCTAGCCAAATCACAGGCTCAATAGGACTACTTCCAAGTGCAAGTGTGGGGGAATCTATCGGGCTATATGAGCCAATTCACGGCTCTGCGCCAGATATTGCTGGGCAAAATATCGCAAATCCTATTGCTACGATTTTAAGTGCGGCTATGATGATAGAGATTTCGCTAGGATTGTCAAAGCCTGCAAATGCCATAAAAGACGCCATACAAAAAGTGCTAAAGGCAGGATACCGCACCAAAGACATAGCCCAATTTGGTGCAAAAAAAATATGTAGCACGCAAGAAATGGGCGATAAAATCGCAGAAATACTTGCAAAATAACGCAAGTTTTTACAAAATAGCGCAACTCAAAATGTCGCAATTTTTGTAAAATAACCAAAATTTAATGTTCTTAAGGAGTTTGAAATGGGATTTAAAACCAACACTTTAGCAAGTATCTATGAGATACAGGGCTACAAAGAGGAAGCGATGATGATATATGAAGAGGTTTTGGCAAAAGACCCAAAAAATATGGAAGCAAGCGCAGCCCTTGTGCGATTAAAGACACAAAAGCACAACTTTAGCGGGCTAAATCGCGACAAGCTAGAACTTTTTGTAAATGCAAGAACAGCTAGCGATTATCAAAAACTTGAAAAGTGGTTATTACAATGGAACTAAAAGATGTCATCTTACAAGCCCTTGATGAAGTGGAAAATGGCGCAACAAAAGACAATAAAACGCAAAATCTATCCACAAAAGATTCTGCCCAAAACAGCGAGCAAACAAGCGATAATGAAATCAGCCTAAATGCTAGACTAAGCGAGAATCTAAACGCGCTAAAAGACAATCTAAACGCAAGTAATGAGCTAGATTCTAAAGAATCTAATTTGTATTTGTCAAATGCGACAAATAGTGCGAGCCTAACAAGACTTAGCAAAGATTCTGCAAAATCACTGCTAAAAATACAATCTAGCAAGACAACTTCAGGCAAGGTTATCCCGCCACAAGATGCGATATTTAGCCCGTCAAATATAGAATTTTTGGAAATGCTAAGAGAAAAACTGCTCGTGCTATTTGAAGGGCTAAAAATGCCACAAATGCAAGATTCTAAAGAAAAACTTGACTTGGTAGTGAATTTTTTGCAATATGAGTTGTGCTTGCTTGATGATTTTCTAAAAAACAATAAAAAATAGATTTTACAAATCAAAATCCCACCAAATCAGCTTTTTTCCAAAATCAAATGCTTGCAAAATCGTTTGGTGTGATTTTGCGTAGATTTCGTGTGGATGTTTTTTTTTGCTTTTAATGTATTTTTCTTAATCTTATTTACTAATTTTTTGATAAAATTCCCCTTGCCTTTATGGCAGTAGCGGTTGGCTTAACCCCCTCCACGCCAGCCGTTACTTTGGCTCTTGCTCCCCCTCCAGCAAGAGCCTTTTTTTAAGCATTCCTTACGAGACTCTTTTTTTTGGATTTTAGATACGATTAAAGGGCTGTAAGTGGCTTAGAGATACGCTTTTGAAATGATTTTTTTCATAAAACTCCTTGATTGAAAAGCCTCCTTGAATCTTATAAATTAAGATTTGGGAGGCTTTTCTTTTGCTTTTTTTTAGATTCTATTTTACTTCTTTTGTTTATTGTATTTTTTGCTCTTTTTATGCGTTATTTCACATATTTTTTTGCATTGTATGTGAATTTTTGTTTGATTTTGGACATATTTTTGATTATTTTTTTGCAAGCTAGCTATTATTTAAGCTAGATTTTGCTACGATTGCTTAGCAAATTTACTCTCACAAGAGGTATCAGATGAAAACTTACGAAAACAACACACAAAACACCACGCAAGATATAGTGGCACAAGGCAGGACAGCAGAGGGCGTTGTAGCAAATGGCATTGAAGCAAATAATATTGCAGAAGATGTCCAAGAAAATGACGAAATCCTAAACTACCCTGATAGGACGCTTGAAGTGCTGATGATAGAAGATGATGTAGAATTATCCGAAATCCTAAGCGAATACCTACAATCACACAATATCAAGGTAACAAGCTATGATGAGCCCTACACGGGAATGAGTGCGATAAGCGCAAAGCATTTTGACTTGCTATTGCTTGATTTGACATTGCCAAATTTAGATGGACTTGAAGTCTGCAAGCGCGTAGCAAAGCAAAAAAATATGCCCATCATCATTTCTTCTGCAAGAAGCGATGTCGATGACAAAGTCAAAGCCCTAGAAAATGGTGCAGATGACTATTTGCCAAAGCCCTATGACCCAAAAGAACTACTCGCTAGAATCCAATCTCTACTCCGCAGATACCACTCAAAAGCTGGGCGAGATGAAGCAAAAGAGCCAAATCCAATATTTCGCATAGAAAAAAATAGCCGTGAAATCTACTACCACGATAAAAAGCTAGAACTTACGCGTGCAGAGTATGAGATTTTAACGCTACTTATTAGCAAAAAAGGCAATGTTTTTTCACGCGAGGCGATTGCTATCGAGTCTGAATCAATCAATCCTGAAAGCTCAAATAAAAGCATTGATGTCATCATCGGGCGATTGCGTGCAAAAATCGAAGATGACCCCAAAAAGCCACGACATATCATATCTGTGCGCGGTGTGGGCTACAAGCTAGAATTTTAATCGCAAAAAAAAAGCAAAAACAAAAAAGCCAAACACAAAATGCAAAGCAAAAAGTCTCGCGTTTGGATTCTGCGTTTTTGGATTCTGCTAGATTTAGTTAGATTCTATGAGAGTTTTTATGCCTTTGTTTTTTGTGGCTTTTTATCCCATACTCGACTTGTATGTTTTGCAAGATTTGCACAAAAAAAGCAAGATAACAAAAACAACGATAATCCCTAAATAAAAGCGACAAAAATGACAAATGGAGCATAATGCTATGAAGCATTCAATCTTTTTTAAAATCACCATTTTGTTTTTGTTTGCGTTAGGGAGTTTTTTTGCCTTTTCGTTTTATTTTTTGCGATTTCAAGCCGAGCGATACGCCATAGACAATGAAAGACAACGATATGAGCGCGTAAGTATCATCTTTAACCACATTATTTCTAAAGAGACAAATTTAGACGCTATCCAAATCTACTTAAAAGAAATGGGCTTCATACAAGTAAATGACAACAGCCTCAAAAAAAATCTCCTAGACACTACCAAAATCCTTTATGACACGCAAGGCATATACCTAAAATCTATCGAACTAAACAATGATATGTATATTTTGCTTACGAGTGAAAATGAAGTATTTCTCTACAAAGATTCGTTGCGAAATTTTTATGTAAATTACTACCTAATCATACTTTTTGGCTCAATGGTTTTAATCTTTCTTTTTGTGCTTGTGATAAAAAGTCTTTTGCCTATGATTTACTTGCGTAGGCAGATTCGCAGATTTGCCAAAGGGGATTCTAGCGTGGAATGTGAAATCCCACAAAAAGATGAGATAGGCGAGCTAGCAAGCGAATTTGACAAAGCAATCAAACGCATTAGCGCGCTAAACTCATCGCGCACGCTATTTTTGCGCTCCATAATGCACGAGCTAAAAACGCCTATCACAAAGGGCAGAATCACCGCAGAAATGGTGCGCAACAAAACCCAAAAACTCCGCCTTACCTCCGTATTTGAGCGATTAAACGCGCTTATTGATGAGTTTGCCAAAATCGAGCAACTATCCTCCAAAAATTACAACCTCAAAAAAAGCGAATTTTTCTTAAACGACTTAATGCAAGCTGTCCAAAAAATGCTACTCATAGACAATGCCGAAAACAACCCTATCCACAATAACGCACCAAATGAAATCATAAAAGCAGATTTTGAGCTTTTTTGCCTAACGGTAAAAAATCTAATCGATAATGGAATCAAATACAGCTTTGATGGCAAAGTAGAGATAGAATCTAACGGATTAGATTTGATTATTTCAAATCACGGAAACGCCTTAAAAATGGAATTTGAGGAGTATTTTAAGCCGTATTTCAAAGATTCTGCCAAGCCAAATTCGCAAGGATTTGGACTAGGAATGTATATCATCAAAAACACGCTTGATGCGCAAAATTTTAGCATTTCTTACCACCACGAAGAAAATGCAGAAGGCACAAATACAAATTATTTCACAATAAAAAATTGCATAGTAGAGAGTTTTTGTAACCTACCTATAAACCCTATCAATACTCAAAACCCCACAAACCAAGTAGATACCACCGCAAAATCAGCTGATTCCACAAAAGATTCTGCTATCAAAGACAAGCCCAAAAAATCCTCTTAAAAAATAACATTAGCCCAAAAAACAACTCCAAAAATAACTATAAGGACGCATAAATGCCACTCAAACAACATAAAAAAAACACAAAATCTATAAAACACCTCACAAACCCCCACACAAATGAACTTCAAAAATTAAACGAAAAATGTGCCGTAGTTGGAATCTTTAGTGCGCCAAATGCGCCGATTTTGGCGTATTATAGCCTTTTTGCCTTGCAGCACAGAGGACAAGAAGCAAGCGGAATCGCCGCAAGCGATGATGAAAAAATATCCCTGCATAAACGAGATGGGCTTGTTACGCGAGTTTTTACCCCTGAGATTTTATCTTCACTCAAAGGACACAACGCCATCGGGCATAATCGCTACTCCACCGCAGGTGAAGATAGCATAAATGAATGCCAGCCAATCTATGCGCGCTATTCATTAGGTGCGATTGCCATAGCGCACAATGGCAACTTAACAAACGCGGATTCCCTGCGTGAGAATCTAACGCAAGGTGGAGCGATTTTCCAAAGTCATCTTGATACCGAAGTGCTTATTCATTTAATCGCAAAATCTAGCAAGCCCACTCTGCAAGAGCGTATCATAGAATCTATCCGCCAAATTGATGGTGCGTATGCGCTTGTGATCCTCTCTCGCACAAAAATGTTTGCCATACGCGACCCCTATGGCTTGCGACCGCTAAGTCTAGGGAAAATCAACAATAAAGATGGCACGCTAAGCTATATTGTGGCTAGCGAGAGTAGCGCATTTGACTTAGTGGGAGCGGAATTTATCCGTGATATAGAAGCGGGGGAAATGCTCGTATTTGAGAGCGAAAAAAACGATAAAAATACAAAATCTAGCATAGATTCCACCAAACCCAAACAAACAAAAACGCACCAAAGCCAAACCCCCGCTTATAAATCCTATCAATTTGCCACTGCCAAGCCTGCACCCTGCGTATTTGAATACATTTATTTTGCCCGCCCTGACAGTAATGTATTTGGTAGAAATGTCTATGCTGTGCGCAAAAGATTAGGCATAGAGCTTGCCAAAGAGCATAGCTTAAAGGCAGATATGGTTATCCCCGTGCCTGATTCTGGTGTGGCAGCAGCACTAGGCTATGCCAAACAAAGTGGCATAGATTTTGAGCTAGGCATTATCCGCAATCACTATGTGGGACGCACTTTTATCGAGCCTACACAGCGAGCGCGTGAGCTAAAAGTTAAACTAAAACTAAACCCAAATGCAAGCCTTATCAAAGGAAAAAATATCATTGTGATAGATGATTCTATCGTGCGCGGGACGACAAGCAAGCAAATCGTGCAGATTTTGCGACAAAGCGGAGCAAACAAAATCTATATGCTTATATCCTCCCCTCCCACGATAAGCCCCTGCTACTACGGCGTAGATACACCACAAATCACCCAGCTAATCTGTGCCAATCACTCCATAGAGGAGGTTAGGCAATTTATCGGGGCGGATTATTTGGGATTTTTATCCCTTGATGGTTTAGCAAGAAGTATCAATGACACCCAATGCCTAAATGATGACAAACCACATACAAATCACACAAATCACTATTGCCAAGCCTGCTTTGATGGCAAATATATCGATTCTGTGCATTCTAGCGATACACAAAATCCATTAGCAAAATCTAATTTCACATAAAAAATTCGCAAAAAATCTTTTTTTTAAACCAAAAAAATGATTAGAAAAAATCTATCGTAGAAAATTAAAAACCCAAAAAATCCCCCATTTTTCGTGTCGTTTTTTTTTTTTTTGTTTTTTTGCGTTTTTTTCTTATGTTTTTTAAATATTTAAGGATTGTTTAAGAAATATTTAACTAACATTTACGCACTATTTACTTTTAGCAAAATCTTACACATTTTTGAGAAGTTTTGTTTTGAGGTTTAAAACGCAAGATTTTGACAGCTTTTTTAAGCAAATTACGCTAAATCTTGCCAAATCTTGCGTAGCAAAAACTTCAAAAAACTTCAAAAAAACTTGGTAGATTTTGGGGTAAATAGATAAATCCAAAAACCTTAAGACTTTGAAAATGCTTCAAAAGTCTTAAGGCAAAACCTAAGGTGACACGATGAAAACGACTCATTCAAAACAAGCAAACAAGCAAAGCTTACATAGCTTAAAACAAGTCGCACTTAGCGATAGCACAAACGCAAAAACGAGAGAGAGAGAGAGAGAGAGAGAGAGAGAGTAACTCTGCACTAAATCTTTCTAGCTCTAAAAAAGCAAATTGTAGGACTAAGCGTAGCGAAGTATCTCAAAAATCTAAAAACACAAACAGAGATATTTCGCTAAACGCTCAATATGACAAAAACTCTGTCATTGCGAGCGAGCAACGCGAGCGTGGCAATCCACACACCGCAAATTGTCATACTGAGGGTGTAGCCCGAAGTATCTCTAAAATTACAAATACAAATAGAGATATTTCGCGCTCACGCGCTCAATATGACAAAGAAGATTTTGTTATTATAAGCAATGACAAAGAAAACTCCGTCATTGAGAGCAAGTCGCAAGACTTGCGTGGCAATCTATTTGACAAATCAAAAGAGGTGGATTGCCACGAATTTGCAATTTTTAACAAAGTCGCAAATTCTCGCAATGACGGCAGTGTAAATTCTAGTAATGACGGCAATGCAAAATCTCGCAATGAGAGGATTTCCCCCTCCATTGCGGATTTGCAAACTTCTTGTCCCCCCTCCCTTGCGGAGGGGGCTAGGGGGTGGGTATCTCTAGAAGTATCCAAATCACCCGCTTCCTTAAAAAACGCCACTTTGTCATTGCGAGCGTTGCAACGCAACGCGTGGCAATCCACGACAAAAAACGCTGCAAATGATTCTAGCAAGGCAGATATTGCAAATGCAAAATCTAATAATGCAAATTTTGCTAGCGCAAAAACTACCCACCCCCAAACCCCCTCCGCAAGGGAGGGGGCTTTAAGAAGCATTGCCACTCTTTCAAGGGAGGGGGCTTTTAACTCTTCAAGTAAATCGTCATTGCGAGCGTGACAATCTATAATTCAAGCAAAGTAGATTGCCACGCAAAATCTAACGATTTTCTAACGAAACTGCGCTTTTGCTTGTTTTTCTCGCAATGACGGCGTTATTTCCCCCTCCCTTAATCCCTCTCCGCAAGGGAGGGGGCAAAAGATAAATCCCCCTTGCGCTAATGGAGGGGGCTTATTTTGGATTTCCACGCGTTTCATTTGAATCTAAAATGCAACGCGCATAATGACAGCACGAGTGTAGATTACCACGATTTTGCAATTTTTGTTTAGGTAGCAAAATCTCGCAATGACGATAAAATCTGCTAAGATAGGTTTTTGTCAAAACTCTAAGCCTTTAGAAGCAAAATTTCAAAGATTTAATATGGAAGTCTTAAATAGCACAACTGCGGCAAAAGCATTTAGATTTGATTCTTAAATGTTTTTCACTCCTTAGGTTTTCGTTTTTGAGAACCCAAAAATAAAAAGATAGGATTAAACCCACTTTCTCTCTCTTGGGTTTAAGCTATGCTTTAGCTAAAAATCTGTGTGGTCTAAGTGTCTTTGTGCTGTGGTTGTGCTATTTAAGATTTTGGGGGCAACTCTTGTTTTTTTGTTTTTTAGGCGTTGCAAAAACTAAAGATTTTTGTCATACTTGAGCGTTAGTGAAATATCTCTATTTTTATCAATAGTTTAGGATACTTCGGCTTTTTCAAAGCCTCAGTATGACAAGATTTTGTAGTATGTGTGGATGGCCACGAATTAGATTCTGCAAAAATACAGAATCCAATTGCTCGCAATGACGAATAAACGCCTTGAGATATTTCGGTTTTTTGCAAAAACCTCAATATGACAAAAAAACTCACCCCCAAACCCCCTCCGCAAGGGAGGGGGCAAAAGGATAAATCCCCCTCGTGCTAAGGAATGAGGGACAAAAGGCAAAGTCCTCCACAAATGAGGGGGGATTTTAGGTTGCCACGCAAATGCAACTTTTAACAAAGTCGCATTTGCTCGCAATGGCAAAAAATTTCACTTACGCTAAATATAAAAAATCATAAAATCTATCACGCAAGCAATACCAACTCATCGATATGCACCACCTCATCGCCCCTGCTTTTGCCTAGTATTTTTGCGATTTTGCTAGAATCACTACCCGCTATTTTTGCCACTTCGCTAGCACTATACTTGCTTTGCCCTCTCGCTATTTCGCGCATTTTTTCATCTTGCTTTACGCAGATGCTTACCACCTCGCCACTGCCAAACTCCCCCACAATGCCCAAAATCCCCTTAGGCAAAAGTGATTTATGGTTTTTTATCGCGCTAAATGCACCACTATCAATCAAAATCTGCCCCTGCGTAATCGCCACAGATTCTATCCAAAATCGCTTTTTTTTGCGAGATAAAATCTCTTTTGGCAAAGGAAAATATGTCCCTAGATTTTCCCCTGCAAAAAACCGCAAAATCACTTCATTTTCATTGCCTTTGATAATCGCCACCGCACAGCCCATCGATATAGCTTGCCTTGTGGCTATGAGTTTGCTAGCCATACCACCTGTGCCGAGTTTTGTTGCGCCAAATTTTTTGCTATTTGTCCTTGCTAGGCTTAAAATCTCATCATTTATCTCTTGCACTTCATCGATTTTTGTTGCGTTTGGGTTTGTCGCGGGATTTGCACTATATAGCCCATCTACATCAGAGAGTATGAGTAGCAAATCCGCATCTATCGTCCCTGCAAGGAGCGAGGCTAGATTGTCATTATCCCCAAAAGTTTCGATATATTTTAGCTCATCGACTAAAATCGTGTCATTTTCGTTGATGATAGGGATTATCCCAAAATGTAATAAGCGCATTATGCACGAATGCGCGTGGGTAAAGCGTTTGCGCGAAGTCAAGTCATCTTTTGTCAATAAAATCTGCGCCACTTGCAAGGAATGCTTGCTAAAAGCGTGCTGATACTCCCACATAAGCCTAGCTTGCCCGATAGCCGCACTTACTTGCTTATCGACTATGTCTTTTGGACGCTCTTTTAGCCCTAGTTGTTTAAACCCACACGCCACAGCACCTGAAGAAACGATGATAATATTTGGGATTTGCTTTTTTAGAGTGGCGATTTGTCGGGCTAAAGAAGCGATAAAATCCTTGCTTGGAAATGAGTTTGATTTGGCTAAATAGCCACTAGGATTTTGACTAGCCAATATTGAACTACCGATTTTGATGATGAGTGTCTTGCAGTTTGTGATGCCCGCTCGTTGCGATATGCTTGCTTGTTTGGAATCTCTCGCTATTTTTGATACACTCGCTCGCTTAGACTCGCTTACCCGCTGTGATATGCTTGCTTGCTTCAAATCGCTAAAATCCGCCACTTCACACTACTTTTTAGAATCTATCAAAATCTTAACACCCTAAAATTTAGGTTTAAAACTATCGTTTAAGCGAATTTACCGTTTGTAGCATAGAATCCGCCGTTTGAATCGTCTTAGAATTTGCTTCATAAGCCCTCTGCCCAGTGATTAAATCTGTCATTTCCTCGACTAACTTTACATTGCTAAGCTCTAAAAATCCCTGCCTAATCGTCCCAAATCCCTCTGTGGTGGCTACTCCTACGATCGGATCGCCTGAAGCAGTGGTGTTTAGATATAGATTATCGCCTAGCGAGTGCAACCCCGCGGGATTGATAAAAGTCGCAAGCTCTATTTGCCCTAGCACATTGCTTACTCCGCTATTTGCCTGCACTACGCTAACCGTGCCATCTGTGCCGATGTTTATTTGTGTGGTGTCTTGTGGGATTGTGATTTGTGGCTGGAGCAAGTAGCCTTGCGCGGTTACTAGATTCCCCGCGTCATCTAGCTTAAACCCGCCATCACGGCTATACGCTATCGTGCCATCAGGCAGGGCGATTTGGAAAAATCCTTTTCCCTCGATAGCCACATCAAGATTGTTTTCAGTTTCTTTTGGGCTACCTTGTGAAAATAGCTTTTGAATCGCGCCCGGGCGCACACCTAGCCCCACTTCTATGCCTGTGGGCGACATTGTCGTTTCGCTTGTGGCTGTGCCTGCGTATTGCAAAGTTTGGTAAAACAAGTCGTTAAATTCTGCGCGTTGTTTTTTATACCCTGTGGTATTGACATTTGCTATGTTGTTTGAAGTAGTGTCGATTTGGAGCTGCTGTCCTAGCATACCTGTGGTGGCTGTATAAAGTGAGCGAAGCATACGAAATCCTTTTTTTGCTTAGATTGTTTGGCTTAAATTTTGTTTGGGATTTTTTTGGATTTTAGATTTAGCCCAAATCTTGCTAGCCTTTTGCAAAATCTAGCAAAAAAGATTCCATAACGCATTTTACATATATTTTACAAAAGCCTGTGGGTTGCTCTTACATTGCGTTGTTAAAATTCTGCCGTGTTGGAATTGCGTATATTGCAAAATCTAAAGCCTTAGGCAATTACCAAAACTCAAATACCAACTTTAATGTAAGGAGAACACAATGTTTAGACACATAGCACAGGGTGCGAAAATCGCACAGATTTTAGGGCTTGTATGCTTGGCACTAGGCTCGCTGATTTTTAGCGCGAAAGCCTCACAAACAGGAAATATCAATGTCATCTCGCGTGAAGATGGCTCGGGCACGCGCGGGGCGTTTGTAGAGATTTTTGGATTGCTTGAGAAAAAGGGCGATAAAAAAATCGATACCACGACACTAAAAGCAGAGATTACCAACTCTACTGCCGTAATGCTTCAAAGCATCGCAAAGGACAAAAACGCCATAGGCTATGTCTCGCTAGGCTCGCTAAAACCAATGGTAAGGGGCGTGCAAATCGATGGCGTTGAACCAAGTGTAGCAAACATTAAGATTAAAAAATACACTATTTCGCGTCCATTTAATGTCGTAACCAAAGGTTTAAGCGGAGAGAAACTCGCGTTGGTGCGGGATTTTTTAGACTTTAGCAAGGCAAATGCTGAAGTGATTAGCAAGGCTGGATACATTCCGCTCGATGTCAAAAAAGTAGCGAGCAAAAAGCTAAGTGGTAAAATCCAAAATGCCAAAATCGTAGTAGCGGGCTCTAGCTCAATCACTCCGCTAATGGAAAAGCTCAAAGAAGCCTATAAAGCGCAAAATCCAAGCGTAAATATTGAGATTTTGCAATCAGATTCTACCACAGGGATAAACTCTGTCCTGCAAGGAATCGCAGACATAGGAATGGTAAGCCGTGAGCTAAAAGAGAGCGAGCTAAGCACAGGGCTAAAAGCCGAAGTGCTAGCAATCGATGGGCTAGCCGTGATAGTCAATCCACAAAGCAAAATCACTAGCTTAAGCAAGGAGCAAGTCAAAGAGATTTTTAGCGGGAAAGTTACCAAATGGGAAGAAGTGAAGTAAGACTTTGTCGTTACTAAGCGATGACAAAGCGGGGGTTGCTTTGGCAAACAAAATACCCCTCCCTAAATCCCTCCCACAAGGGGAGGGACTTTTTTCTTCCCCGCCTTGCGAAGAGGGGGCTAGGGAGTGGGTGGATTGCCACGAAGTCGCCACTAAAAAGCGCAAAATCTCGCAATGATGAGTATTTTGTCATACTGAGATTTTGCTTGCAAAATCGAAGTATCTCTAAAGAGAAGATTCTAGAATCTAGAGATATTTCGCTTGCGCTCAATATGACAAATTATAAAAGCAGAAAAATTGACACAAACTAGGAATCCAAAATGCCAAAAAAGAAAAAAACGCTCAAACAGCAGGGCAAAATTTTGCAGAGATTTTTAGCCCACAAACATCACCAAAACGCACCAAAAGCAAAGCAATTTGCGCGTGAGTGTTGTAGCTTAGAATCCATAATGCGCGTAATGTTTGGCTTTAGCGCGATTGTGTGTATCCTCGCGGTTATTGTGATTTGCGTGTTTTTGTTTGGCAATGCGATTCCTACGATTTATCACATAGGCGTTGGCGACTTTCTTTTAGGCGATGTGTGGCAGCCACTCAATGAAGTCTTTGGGATTTTCCCTATGATTGTGGGGAGCATTTATGTAACGGGCTTAGCGATTGCCTTTGGCGTGCCTTTTGGGATTTTATGCGCAGTGTATTTGGCGTATTTTTCGCGACAAAATCGCTATTTAACGCCTTTGGTTGAGCTAATGGCTGGGATTCCTAGCATTGTGTATGGATTTTTTGGGCTTATTGTGGTTGTGCCGTTTTTCTCTCAAATCTTTGAGACAAATGGCAAGGGGCTAATGAGTGCGTCTGTGCTCTTAGCAATGATGATTTTGCCCACCATAATTCTCGTGTCAAAAAGCAGCATTGAAGCGGTTAGTAAAAGCTACTTTGAGGGCGCAATCGCGCTAGGGGCGAGTGTGGAGCGGGCAGTGTTTTTTGTGGTGCTAAGAGATGCAAAAAGTGGGATTTTAGCAAGCGTGATTTTAGGCATTGGACGGGCTATCGGCGAGGCTATGGCGGTAATCGTAATCGCTGGGAATCAGCCCGTGATACCGCAATCTATAAGTGATGGCGTGCGGACGATGACGACAAATATCGTGCTAGAGCTAGGATACGCAAGCGGGATTCACAGGGACGCGCTCATTGCTTCAAGTGCGGTGCTGTTTGTGTTTATATTGCTGATAAACGCGTGTTTTTTAGCGATAAAGAAAAAGGCGTAGGGCGTGAGTTTAGGCAGATTTTGGAGGATTACTATGTGCATTCTAGAATCTAGAAAGTTTTTATTTGTGCCATTAAGCACAACAAAAATACCCCACCCTAAATCCCTCCCGCAAGGGGAGGGACTTTTCCTTGATTCCCCCTCCCTTGCGGAGGGGGCTAGGGGGTGGGTAGATTGCCACCAAATGCGTTCGCATTACAGGGTTTGCAAGCAAATCTCGCCAAATCTCACAATGACAAGCAAAAATCTAAAAAGGGGCAACCAAATGGGATTTAGAGACAAAATCGACAAAGAGATGATAGCCACCATAAAGGCGCAGGATTTTCTCTCGCTGTTTTTACGGGGGATTATGTTTGTGGGCGTGGGATTTACACTCGCCACAATCGCGCTTATCGTGGGCTACATTTTGCTAAAAGGCATTCCATATTTAAGCCTTACGCTATTTGAGTGGGAGTATTCGAGTGAAAATGCTTCGATGACACCTGCGATTATCAACACGCTTTTTATGATTGCGTTGTCGCTGTGCTTTGCGCTTCCTTTTGGAATCTTTGGGGCGATTTTCTTACAAGAATACGCCAAGCCAAATAGCGCGGTGGTGGGCGTGATAAACCTCGCTTCACAAGTGCTAGTGGGGATTCCTAGCATTGTGTATGGGCTTTTTGGATTTTTGGCATTTGTGATTTATTTCAAAATGGGCGTGAGTATGATTGCGGGGGCTTTGACTTTGGCGGTGATGATTTTGCCTTTGATTTTGACAGCCACACAAGAATCGCTCAAATCCGTCCCAAGCGCGTATAAAGAGGGGAGCTTTGCTTTGGGGGCTGGGAAACTTAGGACGATTTTTGTCGTGGTGTTGCCCTGCGCGTTAAGCGGGATTTTAAGCGGGGTGATTTTAGGCGTTGGGCGCATTATCGGGGAGAGCGCGGCATTGCTTTATACTTCTGGGAGCGTGGCAAAGGTGGCTTCTGCGGTAGATTCTGGACGGACATTAAGCGTGCATCTCTACGCGCTTTTAAGCGAGGGGCTTTATATCGAGCAGTCGTATGCCACAGCGGTAATCTTGCTTTTTGTCGTGGTGGGGATAAACCTGCTCTCAAACCTCGCAGTGAAAAAACTGCAAAAATAAGGAGAGAGAAATTGTATTGTCATTGCGAGCGAGCGCAAAGCGTGAGCGTGGCAATCCAAATACCAAAATTTGTCATACTGAGCAAAGCGAAGTATCTCACTTTTTAGAATCTAGAGTATTTGGGCTTTTTCAAAGCCTCAATATGACAATAAATCGTGGATACCAAACAAAATAAGGAGAGAAAAATGGGCGTGGCGTTTAAAATCAAGGATATGAATCTGTATTACGGCAATTTTCGTGCGCTAAAAAATATCAATTTGGAGTTGCAAGAAAATGAGATTTCTGCCTTTATCGGTCCTAGTGGCTGTGGCAAAAGCACTTTGCTAAAAAGCCTCAATCGTATGAATGACTTTGTGGAGGGTTGCAAGATTAAAGGGCAGATTTTACTCAACGACAAAAATATCTATAAAAATTACAATGTCAATTTGCTTCGCAAAAAGGTGGGAATGGTGTTTCAAAAGCCAAATCCATTTCCTATGAGTATCTATGAAAATCTTGCGTTTGGTCCCAAGACACACGGAATCAAGGACAAAAATAAGCTTAATGAAATCGTAGAAAAATGCCTAAAAAATGTCGCGCTCTTTGATGAACTCAAAGATAGATTGCAAGATTCTGCTTTGTCTCTAAGCGGAGGGCAACAGCAGAGACTTTGTATCGCTCGTGCTTTAGCAATCAATCCCGAAGTGATTTTGATGGACGAGCCAACTAGCGCGCTAGACCCTATCTCTACGCTAAAAATCGAAGAGTTAGTCAAAGATTTGCGCACCAAATACACCATCATCATCGTTACGCACAATATGCAACAAGCAATGCGAATCAGCGACAAAACGGCGTTTTTTTGGCTGGGCGAAGTGGTGGAATTTAACAAAACCAAAGTGATTTTTAGCGATGAAGCAAAAGAGAAAAAGACAAGGGACTACATTGCGGGGAGGTTTGGTTGATTTTTAGGATTGTCGTTGCAAGACTTTGCTTCACACTTTGCTATCGCTAAAATTTGTCGCTTTTGTGTGGCTTTGGCTACCATAATGGCGAATCTTATGCGAATCTTGTGGCGAATCTTATCTTTTAAGCAAATCAAGCAAAATTAAAGATTTTTGCCTATAATTGCGTTATTTTTATCAATTATTTTATGAGATTTCGCGCCACATTCGCGCTATATAAAATGCGCAATGAACGCTATGTGCGAAGTAAAATCAAAGGGACACCAAAATGCTAAATGCCACAAATGCTTTAAGCCAACCGTATCAGCACACTTTAAGTGTGCCTAAAATTGCGTATAACGCGCTATTTCCACTGCAAAATCCATCGCCCAAAAAACAAAATCCATATATTTCTACACCACAAAAACCCCTGCGCTCACCGCTTTTTTATGTAGGGGATAAATACAAACTTATGCCCCAACTCACCGCGCTTTTTCCAAAAGAGATTGACACATATTTTGAGCCTTTTTGTGGCGGTGGAAGTTCGTTTCTAAATGTGCGAGCAAGGCATTACAAACTAAATGACATAGATTGCCACCTCATCGCTTTGCATAGATTTTTACAATCTCACGCGCACGATAAAGAGGGCTTTTTTAGCAATATTTTCGCGCTTATTCAAAGCTATGGGCTTTCTTGCTCTCTTTTAGGTATTATCCCGCCTTTATCTTTGCGAGAAACTTACAAAAAGACTTATTTTGCCAAATTCAACAAAGACGCGTATTGCAAAATGCGAGCGGATTTTAACGCCGATAAAAGCAACATTGCAAGGCTGTATCTCTTGCTAATTTATGGCTTTAATCGCTTTTTGCGATTTAACACAAGTGGCGATTTTAACTTGCCTGTGGGCAATGTGGATTTTAATGCCAATGTGTTTAACGCGCTTCAAAATTACTTTGATTTTATGCAAAGTAGCGAGACAAAAGAGTTTTTTAATGAGGATTATCAGGCGTTTTTAGCGCGCTATGAATCTACCCAAAAAATACGCCCAAATGATTTTATCTACTTTGACCCGCCCTATCTTATCAGCGATAGTGAGTATAATAAACTATGGAGCGAGGACAAAGAGCGCGAATTTTACGCGTTTTTGGACGCTCTAGATTCGCGAGGTGTGCGCTTTGGGCTTACAAATCTGCTAACGCACAAAGGCAGACACAATGCCTTGCTAGAAAATTTCGCGCAAAAATATCACTGCACGGACATTGTGAGTAATTACATTAGCTTTAATGATAATACTATCAAAAAAGATTCGCGTGAAATTTATGTGAGTAATTTTAAGGCATAGCGATGAGAAAGCGCGAATATAAGATTTTGTCATTTAGCACGACAATGCGTAACCCACAACGAATCGCGGAGTTTCTAAAAGCATTATTGCCATTTAAAAATCAAACATTAACCCACGAAATCATTATGCAAATTGTGACTGATTTAATCACAAATAAGCTTTATGTGCCGTTATATGCGAGTAGAAATTTTAAAGAGATTTTAGAATCTGATACTAATTTTAGCGCGAATCAAACACAAGAAATCATAAAAAATTCGCCACAAGAACACAAAGAAGCAGGGTTTGACAAAGGCTGGGATTCAAGGTTTGATACTTGGTATAAGTTGCCTATGGAATTTGGATTTTGCTATTATGCGATAAATGAACCTTTGCGTATCTCAAACACAGGGCATTTACTTATTGACGCTATCGACAAAGAAACCCCGAGCAATGAGACAAAAATCACAAATATCTTTTTAAATTGTATGATGAAATATCAAAGCAATAATCCTTTTAGGCGTGTGCTAAATGCAAATGTGCCTTTACTTTTGCTGCTTAATACGATGCACATTTTAAAACAAAAAGTCGGCGATTCTAAAATCCACAAAGATGAGATTTCGTTTTTGCTGTGTTGGAGGGATAATGACGCGCAAAAATTAGCGCAAAAGATTGTAGATTTTAGGGCGGCATATCCATCCTTTGCATATTCTAGCGAAGTAATTTATAAGGAATGTTTGGAAATTTTAGGTTCAAAGAATGAAAAACGCTTTAAAATCTCGCAAATTTGTGGGGAAAGCGTAGATGAATATATCCGTAAAATGCGAATTACGGGAATTATCTCGCTTCGTGGAAATGGGAGGTTTTTAGATTTTAACACCTTTGAAATGCCAAAGATTGAATATGTGATGAGTGTGTATTCTACGCTTAAAACCTTTGCGACCACGCAAGAGTATTTTGCATATATGGGGCAAATTGACTCGCAAATTTTAGAAATCAAAGAAAACATAGAGCCAAAGACAAAAGAAAATCTAAAATACGAAGTCCTAACAAAATTTGCCAAAACCTACACCAAAGAGCAAATTTATAAAGAGCTAAAAATCCTAGAATCCAAAAAAGCAAAATCTGAAAATGAAGTGTTTAAATTTATCCCAGAGCCTACGAGGTTTGAATTTTTAAGTGCGATTGCTTTGAAGCAAAATTTTGCAAATTTAGAAGTGTTGCCAAATTATACTATCGATGATGAGGGCTTACCGCGCAATCACGCAAGTGGCAATCAGCCAGATATTATCTGCATTGATAAAAATTCACAAAGTATAGTTGAGGTAAGCCTTATTTGTGGCAGAGCACAAACACATAGTGAGTTATTGCCTATTGCAAGGCATTTAAAAGAAATGATAGCCCAAACGCAAGATGACACAAATTTCGCACTTTTTATCGCACCAAAGATTTTTGAGGATACGAAACGATATGCAAGGTTATTGAAACTTGATGAAAATTTAGACATACGAAATCTTAGCATTACTGAATTTATCACAAACCTTAAAACTTGTGAAAGCATAAACCAAATAAATGTTTAAACTCTCATCACGCCGATACACAGGGGCAAAAACCAAACTTTTAAGCCACATAGATAGCGTTTTTTTGCGACATTTAAGCGCGTTGCAAGACATACAAAATCTTAGCTTTTTTGATGTATTTGCAGGCACGGGCGTGGTGAGTGAATTTTTTATGCGACATTATGGCACGGATTTTAATGTAGCGGATTTGCAAAGCAACGATAAAAAAGCGGACAAAAAGCCACGATTTACGCACTTTATCCTAAATGACTTTTTGCATTCAAATTATGCGATTTATAAAGGCTTTTTTGGTGGCAAATCTTTTGATAATGCAAAACTAGGGCGCATTGCAAAATCTTATAACGCGCTAAATGTAGCTAAAATCCCTGCGAATTATTACACACACTCTTTTGGCAATCTCTTTTTTAGCGAGGTGGATTCTAGCATTATCGGGCATATCCGCGATGATTTGGACGCGCTTTTAGACGCGGGGAAAATCACGCAAAGAGAATTTTATATTTTGCTTTGTAGCCTTATTTATAGCGCGGATAGAGTGGCAAATACGGTGGGGCATTATGATGCGTATCGTAAAAATATCCCATTGCAAGATAGATTTAGCTTTGGGCTAATCAAGCCTTTGGATATGGCTAATGTGGATTGTGAAATTTTTAGGGCGGATTCTAATGTGTTGGTGCGTGATTTTGTGGCACAAAATCGCCAAATTGACATAGCCTTTATCGACCCACCTTATAATTCTAGGCAGTATGCGAGATTTTATCATCTGCTTGAAACGCTTGCTAAAAATGACAAGCCAAAACTTTATGGTGTGGCGAGAAAGCCTGAGCCTGAAAATGTAAGCGAGTATTGCAAATCAAACGCAAAAGAGGCGTTTGCTGATTTGGTAGCAAATTTGACACAATGCACTAAAATTTTGCTCGTTACCTACAATAACACTTATTCATCAAAATCAAGTTCAAGCCAAAACAAAATTTCATTAGAGCAAATCACGCAGATTTTGCAATCTCACGGCACAACGCATAAATACGAATTTGATTTTAAGGCATTCACTTCGGGCAAGACAGAGTTTAGCAACCACAAAGAGATGATTTTTGTGTGCGAAGTGGCGCATAATTTTTGCGCATAATTTTTTGCAAGATTTACGCACAAAATACACCATCATCATCGTTACGCACAATATGCAGCAAGCAATGCGAATCAGCGATAAAACGGCGTTTTTTTGGCTAGGCGAAGTGGTGGAATTTAACAAAACTAAAGTGATTTTTAGCGATGAAGCAAAAGAGAAAAAGACAAGGGATTATATTGCAGGGCGATTTGGGTGATTTTGGGATTGTCGAGATTCTAGGATTTTTAAAATAGAAACTCAACAATTTATTTTTGTCTTTATTTCCCGCCTTTTTCTTTGATTTTTTCTAAAATCTCTCGCACTCCTACTTCATAGATTTTAAATTCTACGATATTACTCTCTTTTAGCCATAGTTGTCCCTCGCCTACATTGCCTCTGTGCTGTCCAACCGAGTAATATTTATTGTTTGCCACTTCATCGCTTGAAAGCACAAAATAGCGGATTTTATCCCTCCACACCGCAATCCACACAAACACATCACAACACTTTGGCTTAATTTGCTGAAAATTCATATCAAAGCCCTCAACTGAATCGCTTGATAAGGCTTTCATTATTAGCGAATCGCCACTTTTGCGCTTCACTGCGCGGGAGGCTTTGACTTCGATTCGTATGCCTTTATCGCCGTTTTTAAGCCAAAAATCATACTGCCCATTATAGTGCGGGTCAATTTTGTTTGTAGGTCGCTCCAATTCAGGCACGATTTCATTTAGGTGTCTCTGCGCCCACGATTCTCCAAAAGTGCGCGGGGCAGTGATTTCAAAAAGATACAAATACTTGTTGCGCTCTAAATAGGCGTTTCTAATGTCTAAATATTCATTAAGGCTAATAGCCCCACTTGCAATTAAATGACTAATGACAAACTCAAATTTATTAAACGGATAGACGCTATATAAGTCATCTAGCGCGGTGGTGCTAAAATCTATTGCGCGATTTGTTGTGCGTTTCATCGCTATGATTTTGCGTTGTAATTCCTGCTCAAGTTTTTCCATTTAGCACACCTTTAATGTGATTTTGCTCTTTGTCCGTGATTGTAAAAATATCATAGATTTTAGTTTGCAATTTTTCCTCGTAAGAATTATCGCCATCTATGATTTGGCTAACTAAAAACGTGATTTTGCTATCTTGCTCTTTTGTGATTTTAGGCATTGGTAGTTGCTCTAAATTCCCCCGCAAAATCTTTATCTCCCCAAACAAAACGC
>NZ_JBSIUV010000031.1:0-27578 GCF_053654515.1 Helicobacter sp. T3_23-1059
AATAAACGCAATCATAAACCAAATAAACTTAAAATTTGCTTTTGTGAAATGGGAATAAAATCAAAAAAGATGCTTATTTTTCAAAAAAAGTTTTGTAGCCACAAAAAACGCAAAAATCATAGAATCTAAAAAGCAACAACAAAAACCCAAACAAACAATGCGATAAAATAAACACAAAAACTAAAAATTTAGATTGATAGACTATGATTTGCATAAAAATAGCCACAAAAAACGCAAAAATCTACAAAAAAATAAGGAAAAAAATGAAAAAACACATAAAAATACAAAAACTCTTGCAAAATTCTGCCCTGCGATACGCGCTTGTAGGCGTAGCAAATACGGCAGTTGGGCTTGGCGTGATATTTGTGCTAATGTATATGGGGGCAAAACCTGAAGTAGCAAATCTGCTTGGCTATATCGTAGGTTTTTTTAACTCATATTTTTTAAATAAAAAATTCACTTTCAAATCGCGCAATTCCCACAAACAAGATTTTGTGAGGTTTGGCGTGGCTATGGGCGTGTCCTATCTCATAAATTTAGCCGTGCTTGTGGTTTTGCATTATGAATTTGGCGTGGATAAATACCTATCCCAAATCATCGCAAATGTAAGCTACACCATAAGCGGATATGCTATTAGCAAACTTTGGGCGTTTAAGCCTAGCAAATAAAATGTGATAAATAACGCGTTTGATACATTTTTAGCAAAGTTGTTGGCAAAGTAGAATCTAAGCAAAATCTAATAAAAAAAATGTGAAATTTATGAGGTTATTTTTTAAGGTTTGTAAGGTGTGATGGGAAGTAAAAGGGAAGTAAAAAATGAAAGTGGGAAAAATGGCTCCGGATGCAGGATTCGAACCTGCGACCAAGCGGTTAACAGCCGCCTACTCTACCGCTGAGCTAATCCGGAATCTAAATAAAGGCAAAATTTTATGAAAAAATCGCGCTAATGTCAAGGTTTTTGCACAAATAAAAGCATTGATTTTGTATTTTATTGTTTTGTTAAACGCCTGCGATATTCTCGCTAAAAACTTAAATCATCTTATATTTGCCATAGATTTTGCCACACATATCCTACTAAGCCATTTTCAAATCATTAAAAATCTTTTCAAATCATCGCAAAACATTACCTTTGAGATTTGGCAGATTTTGGGTAGAGTTTGCTTATAGCCTTTTACATTTTTGTCTTTGCTTTTATGCCTAGCAGGGCTAGTCCTTGCGTGATTGATAGACTTGCTAGCTTTGAAATTTTTAGATAAAGGGCTTCATTTTTGCTATCTAGGATTTTAGTAGCATTATAAAATCCGTGATACGCGCTTGCAAGGTTTTTTAGGTATTCACAGATTTTTTGTAGGCTTCTTTCTTCATACGCCATTTCTGCTATGCGTGGCAACAGCATTGACAAAAATGCTAGCTCCATAACTTGCTTGCTATGCTCGCTATTTTCGCCCTCTTTATTTGCCAAAGAAGCGATTTTTGCACTCAAAATCTCCCCTTCGCTCAAAGTAGATTTTGCCATCATTGTGTGGATTCTAGCATTTGCATAGTTGATATAAAAAATAGGATTGCTAGAATCCTCTTTGCTAAGCGTGTCTATGTCAAACTCCAAATGCGTATCTGGCTTTTTGCTTAAAAACACAAATCTAAGCTCATCTTGGCTAACCTCGCTAAGCACCTCGCTTACCAAAATAAAATTGCCAGCTCTTTTGCTCATTTTGTATGGTTTGCCCTCTTTTAGCAAACTCACCATTTGCGCTAGCAAGACTTCAAGCCTACTAGAGTCAAATCCCAAAAACTCCATAGCGGATTTTACACGCGGGATATAGCCGTGATGATCAGCTCCCCAAATATTGATAAGCCTACTAAATCCACGCATATATTTGTAGCGGTGATAGATAATATCCCCCGCAAGATAAGTCTCTTCGCCATTTTCGCGCACCACTACTCTATCTTTTTCATCGCCAAATTGACTAGATTTTAGCCATATTTTAGAGTCTTTTTCATAGATTCCATTATGTGCTTTTAACTCATCTAGGGTTTCTCTCCACTGCGTATAGAGGCTTTTTTCACTGACAAAATTATCAAATACAATATTTAAACTTTGTAGATTTTCTTTGATAATCCCTAGCATAATATCTTTGCCAAAATCTTTTAGTGCATTAAGATTTTGCATTATGATTTGTGGCAGAAAAAAATCCTTGCCAAAATGCTCTATACAATCTTGCGCGGCTTTTATGATGTATTCGCCTTTGTAAGTCTTTCCTGCTTGCTCTGCGTCTAATAACTCCTGTGGCAAAGCCTTTGCGTCTAAAATCTTTAGCGCGGCAAGTGCTAGAGAATATCCTAGCTTATTGATTTGTGCTCCCGCGTCATTTATGTAGTATTCTGTCGTAATATCTAGCCCCAAATACTCCCCCACCCGCTTCAAACTATCGCCATAGACTGCACCTCTAGCGTGTCCTATGTGAAGCGGTCCTGTGGGGTTTGCGCTTACATATTCAAGGAGGATTTTTTCTTTTTTGTGCGTGGTTTGCGCGATATTTGCATTTGCCAAAGTGTTAGTTTTTAAATCATCGCTAGCAATATCTTTTTGTGGATAGCTTAAGTCATTTTCAAATGCTTTTGTTACGCGTTCATCAAAAAAATCCGCGCTTAAAGATAGGTTGATATAGCCATTTACTTGAGAGATTTTAGAAAAAATGGCGTTTGATTTGGGATTAGATTCTAGTTTTTCGCAGATTTCTTGGGCGATTTGGATGGGGGAGCGTTTTTGCTCTTTTGCCAAACTAAACGCTAGAGGCGTAGCAATATGCCCAAAATCTTTATTTTTGGGCAATTCCAACACCACTTCTTGCCCGACAATCTCGCTTATGATAGATTTTATGGAAGCAAACATATTGATGATTAAATAATTTTCGTGCTAAATCACTGCGCTTTAGTAGCACGGCTTTTTGATACGCTAGATTTTGTGGTGGTTTTTTTTGTGCTAGATGTGCTTGTGCTAGCAGTCGAACCTTTTGGGCGTCCTCGTTTTTTTGCAGTGCTTTGTGTGATTTGCTTAGTAGATTTCGCATTGCTATTAGCGTTATCAACGCTATTTATGCTTTTTGCGCTATCAGCCTCATCATCGTCATCATCTTTTATCGCTTTTTTAAAGCCTTTGATTCCTGTGCCTACGCCTTTCATTAGCTCGGGGATTTTTTTGCCACCAAAAAGGATTAGCACCACCGCTATCACAATAGCCCAATGCCACCAGCTACCCATTCCCATTATTTCTCCTTTTGTGAATATAAATAAAACAAGGCATTATTGTAATATCTTTTTATTAAAAAATATTACACAACGCATAAAAACACGCGCAAAATCACATAAATTTTGCCTTTGCGTTATGCGCGTGGCTAGCAAAATATATGCGTGCAAAAAGCATAGCTATACTTGCCAAAGATTTTGCCTAGCCCTGCCAATCCTCCCAAAGAGAATTTATCATTTGCTCTTGGGTCAAAAATCCTAACGAAAACGCAATATGCAAAATCGCATTTTTTGCCTGCTTTATGTCATCATTTATGATGACATAATCAAAATTTGAAATATGCTGCATTTCATTATATGCGTGCAAAAGTCGTAGCTCGATATGCTCCCTGCTATCGCTTTGCCTACCCTCAAGCCTCTCACGCAAAATCTGCTTACTTTTTGTCGTTACAAATACAGATTTTGCACGCGCTCCATAATATTGCTTTATGCTTCTATGCCCCTGCACATCGACATCAAAAACGACAAGTTTCCCCTCATCTAATGCCTTTTGTATCGGTTTTAAAGAAGTCCCATAGTAGTGATTATGCACTTGCGCCCATTCCAAAAACTCACCTTTTTTTATGTCGGTTATAAATTCTGCTTCGCTTACAAAATGATAATGTTCGCCGTTTTTTTCGCCATCTCGGGGTCCTCTAGTCGTGGTAGAAATAGAAAAATACATATCTTTAATGTTGCTTTTTAGCGCATTGCAAAGAGTGGATTTGCCCGCACCACTAGGTCCTGATAGCACCAAAATCCTGCCAAATTTTTGGGGATTTTTTGAGATTGTAAAATCGTTTGTAGAATCTGTCGGGGATTTTTTTGTTGAGTCTTTAGGATTTTTATTTGTGGGTTTTTTATTTAGCTGTGGATTTTGGTTTTTTTTTGTTTTTTGTGGCGTATCTAAAGCGGTTTTTTTTGTCGTCTTTTTCGCGCTAGAATCTTTTTTTGTTTTATGTTTTGATTTCATTTTATGCCTTTTGCTATTTTGCCCCGATAAACTCCGCTTTTATGCCAACGATTTTATACCACCATAAGTAAAGCGCGATTTTTTACGCTTTTGCATACTTTTTCTTGCATATTTTGCCCCCGCATTTTTTTGCATAGATTTTGCATTTTTCACTTTTTGCGCTTGCTATTTTTGCGAAAAATCAATATCAATATGAATATGCGCCCCCTCAAGCAAAGAGCTAATCTCTTCTGCGCTCTTATTTGCCAAAAGCTCGGTAATAAGCCGTTTTTGAGTGGATTTAATAGCACTATTTTGCTCTTTTTTAGGCAAAGATTCTTGCGTGCTTGTTTCATCTATGTTTAAATATTGTGATATGCCAGATTCTGGGATAAAATCTAGGCTAGAATCCGCATTTGTTTGCATACTAGAATCCGCTAAATCCGCGCTCAAATCCTCCCCGCTAAAATATCCCTCATCGCTAGAATCTCCATCCCCGCTAGTTCCTCCATCAATGATAGAATCTAGCTTATTTAGCTCGCCCAAATCCCCATCACTAGAATCTACCAATGATTCTAGCTCCTCTAAAGATTTTGGCAACTCGGCATTTTCTTTAGCCACCTCATCGCCTAAATCGCCACCTGTCAAACCGCTAGATTCTAAATCGTTAGATTCTGTGTCATTTGTCAAATCCTCTGTCATAATCTCGCTAGATTCGCCTATATCGCTTGCTAAATCTTGCTCCAAGCTAGAATCTAGCTCTTTTAGTTGTCGGCTTACACGCTCTGCGCTGTCCTCTTGCTCTGTGTTGTCATCTTGCGCACTATCTTGTTTAGTATCTTGGCTAGGTGGCATCCCCTCTACCAAATCATTTTGCAATGCCGTTGGCAACTCATCTGCTAAGCCTTTTTCTAAATCTTGGGCTAGATTATCTTGCAAATCTTTTAGGACTTCCCCGTCAATATCCCCAACCTCCGCATTTTCATCAATCCCCTCAATATTATCAGCACTCTCTAGCGCACTAGCTACTTCATCTGCGCTTTTTTCATCTTTTTGTGGTGTGGATTCTGCCATTTCCTCCGTTTGTGCGATTTGCGCTATATCTTCTGCTTGTGTTGTTGTATCATCTTGTGCTACTTCTGCGTCTTGCGTAGTTTTAGAGATTGCGCTTGTAGATTTTACACTCTCTGCGACATTTACACCCAAATCCGCTACATTATCCACACTAGGTTCAGGGCTAGATTCTTGCGCTAGTTCTTGCGCGTCTTGCGTGCTAGATTCTTTAGCCACTTCTTGTGATTCTTGTGATTCTTGTTGCGGGGTTGCTTGCTTATCTAGGGTATTTTCAGCATTTTCATTTGGAGTATCTTCGCCTAGCACTTCCATAATGTCATTTTCATTTAGCTCGGCAAAATCATCTATATCCTCCGCTGTTTTTTCCTCGCTAACTTCGCTAGATTGTTTAGCCACTTCCTGTGCGCTATCCTCTTGCGCGACTTCTTGTTGTGGGGTTTCTTGCGTAGCTTCTTGCGCTTTTTCATTGGTAGATTCTGCTATATCGCTTGTTTGTGTCGCTTGGCTTATCGCCGTTTTGTTTGCGTCTGCTACCTCGCTTATTTTGTCTTGGCTTAGTTTGTCTTGGCTATTTCCATTTAGTAGCTCTTGAATTGTCTTAGCTTCATCTTTATCTAGCACGCCACCATTTGCGGCAAAATCTGGGCTAGATTGCAAATCTTGCGCTTCTTGTGTTTCTTGCAAATCGCTTGCTTGCGTTTTATTTATCTCTTGCCCACTTGTTTTTTGCTCATTTGTTTCTTGCAGGCTAGATTCTTGCATTTCTTGGGCTATATCCGCGCTATCTGCAATGCTTTCGTCCAAATTTGACAAATCTGTTTGCAAATCCGCTCCCAAACTAGATAAATCCTCCAAACTATCCCCGCCAAGCAACTCATCTTTTTCGCTAATTTCGCTAGCCTCGCTACTTTCGCTAGATTCTATTTGTGTAGCCAAATCTACCCCCTCCGCAGAATCCAAATTAGAATCTACATTAGAATTTACATTAGATTCCAAACTAGAATCTAAGCCACCCAAATCCGCAGAATCCATATTAGCCCCCTGCGCTACTTCGGCAGAGTCCAAACTAGAATCCAAAGCAGAATCCAAAGAGCTATCCAAAGTATCATCTAAAGAGTTGTCCAAAGCCCCTAGCCCCGCTAGATTGCCTTTCATCGAATTTACAGGATTTAGATTATCAGTAGATTCCAAATCCGCGCTAGCCATATTATCTATGCTATCAATATTATCCAAACTTCCTAGATTATCTAGGCTATCTAGTCCCCCTGCCAAACTATCTCTTATATCCCCTGCGCTATCAGGTGCTTGGCTAGTCATATCCCCCGTGCTATCTAGCCCAAAATCCCCGTCCAAATCGCTACTTAATCCACCCATTTCGCTAGAATCGCTAGAATCCGCACCTAGCGCATTTACTTCTGTTAGCTCGCCTACTAATGATTCCGTGAGAGATTGTGCGCTAGAATCATCGCTAGGCATATCTGCGACTATTTCATCACTTACGCCACCTTGTTCGCTCTGCCCTCTCTCAAGCGCAGCTAGGCTTTTATGCGCGATATTTTCGCCCACATCTAAGAAATTTTCCTCATCATTTTGAAATTCATCTTGCTCTTTTTGCTCTTTTGCACTTTGCGCGCTTGTCTTTGTCTCTACTGCGTCCGTATCGGGCAATGGTGGCAACTCTAAATTCCCCTCAAATAAATGCTCATCTTTTAAATCAAATTCATTTAGCGGAATGTCCTTGATAGGCTCAATAGGTGCTTTTTTGTCATTGTCCTCCTCTACTACCCTGCTTATGTCCTCCCCTCTACGCACAAGCTCTTTGCGCAAAATCTCTAGCACTTGCGTTGGCAAAAATGGCTTTTGGACAAGGTATTTAAACTCATCGAGCGGTTTTCGCCTAGAGTAGATAAGGCAGCTTAGAGAGCCAGAGCCGATTTGCTTAGCACGTTTTGTATCGCCACCTAGCGCATTTTCATCGACAAACAAAAAACAATCCTCAAGCATTGATACATCAATCTCTTCAAGACTGATAAAATGCTGCACTTTTAGCCCCGTTTTTTTTGCACAAGCTTCGATTAGCTTTTCCACCATAGAATCTGTATTTGCTATGACAATTTTCATCGCACGCCTACCCATTTTTAGATAAAATGCCAAAATTATACCAATTTTTTGACAAAAGGATTGCCAAATGAATAAGTTGCTAGCAAATTTCGTTCTATTTTTTGGATTTAGTGTTTTTGTGTGTGTGGCTTTTTCTAGCTTGAGTATGGCTAGAAGCGAGCTATATATGATGCCTTATGAGCAAGCACAAGCCCTAAAAAGCCTGCAAGGCGCGCTAAAAAGAGCGCAAAAAACCATAGATATTTCTATCTATAATTTTACCAATAGAGAAATCGCAAAAACATTGCGAGATAGCGCAAATCGTGGCGTAAAAATCCGCATAATCTATGACAAAGACAGCGCAAAAGACGCCCGCTCCACTATCGGCTACCTAGAAAAATACAACAATATCTCTACTTGCACGCTAAAAGGACGCAAGGCACAAAATGGCAATTATTATGGGATAATGCACCAAAAAATGGCAATCATTGATAAAAATCTGCTGTATATCGGCTCGGCAAATTGGAGTAAAAACGCCTTTGAAAACAACTTTGAAACACTTTTTTATGATGATGATTCCTATCTTGTCAATAAAGCATTAAACGCGTTTGAGCAGATGATAAAAGAATGCGAAAAATTCTAAAAAAAGATTTTGTGATTGTTATTTATTAAGTCATTGCTAGCAATGATTTTGCTTTTATTATCTAAGAACCTTATCATTGCAAGATTTATGATTGAGAGCAATGATTTTTTCTGTCATTAAACATTCTATCATTATTCACGCATTTCCAAGCATTTTCAAGCATTTTAACGCATTGGCACGCGGATTTTGACAAATCCACTCGCCAAACCCTCTCACAATGACAAAAAACCCAACATATAAAAAATCTATATTTTCAAAAATTCCACAAAAAAGTCATCAACACTTCTTATAAAACACAAAAAATCCCATAAAAATCTTTGATAAATCATCAAAATTCACAAAATTTGCGCGTTTTTTTTTTTTTGTTTTCAATTCAGCTTATTTTAAGCTATGTTTATATACGATTTACTTTCTATTTACATTAAATTTTTGTTAAAGCATTTTATCGCCTTTATCCACACAAAAAGGATACAAAATGAACACACAAAAACAAAAGGTTGCTACAACAAAAACGCAACAACAAAATGAAATATTAGATTTATGCTTTGAAAATATTTGGTTTGCAAAATCTAATTTTTCATTGATAGATTACAAGGTGTCAAAAACCACAACAACTTCTGCCATTGAGAGTAAATCTGCGAGTAAGTCGCAAGACTTGCGTGGCACAAGCCCACAGCTACGAAGCAGCGATTTAGCGCGTAAGCGCGAGTGGGCGCAGTTGCGCAAGCAAAATCTAGCGGAGGATTTTGCCTCTTGTCCCCCCTCCCTTGCGGAGGGGGCTAGGGGGTGGGTATCTTTAGAGGTATCCAAATCACCCGCTTCCTTAAAAAGCCAAAACCTACAAAGTAAAGAAAAAACAGATTCTAGCAAGGCAGATATTGCAAAAGAAAAATCTAATAATGCAAATTTTGCTAGCGCAAAATCTACCCACCCCCAAACCCCCTCCGCAAGGGAGGGGGCTTTTAGAAGCGTTGCCACTCTTTCAAATGAGGGGGCTTCTTTTTGGGCTTCTTCCGCAAGGGAGGGGGTTTTTAAAGCCAAAATCCAAACAACCAACCCCAAAAAGCTAGCCTTATCCCTAGCCACTAGCGCATTGCTAGCGGGTGTAGCATTGCTAGACACTTCAGCGGCAAATTGTATCCAACGAAGCGCAGAAGGACAATCTTATTTAGATTGCTTCGGTAGTATGCCACCACAAGATTTAAGCACAGCCATAAACAACAAAAATATGCTTATCAACTTAGGCAGAGGAGAAGCAAACCCCCTAAATGTAGGTGCAGGCTCGGTAACTGCTACCATAAGCAATAACCTCGTATTTCGCTCGGTAAATGCACCAAACACAGATTTTAGTATCACAGGAAATAGTGGCGCAGGATTGCTTCTGCCCTACACGCTTGGCAATCACACAGCAAATGCCTCTACTTTGCGAAGTCTAACTGTGAGCGGGACGATAAATAACCAAAGCTATGGCTCTGATGAGGTGTATGGCAATGGTGTAAAAATCGCCTTTGATATACACGCAGGCACACAGATAGGGCGCAGAGAAGCAGATGGCACTATCATAGGCGGTATCACGCTAAAAGACGGCGCAAACATAACAAACGCTGCTATGGCAATCTATGGTGGCTATGCGGGAGGCACTCGCTCGACTTTTGTGAGCCAAATCGCAGCAAGTGGCACAAATGCAAGCACCATACAAACGCTAAATCTAGGGTATTATAAATTTGCAGGGGATTATGCAGACTTGTTTGGAAACTATCTAATAGGCACGGGCGGGACGATAAATGTAACCACTCTAAATGTCTATCAAAGCACCATTACGCTAGATAGCGTGGCTAGCACTTGGAATGGACATAATTTAGGTGCAATCCGGCACTCGCACAAATGAACATATCGCCATAACAGGAACGATAACAAATGTAGGCGAGGTAGGCGAAGGAGCGATAAGAATCAACATAGGCGAGGGGGTAAATAGCAAATCTGATGTCTATCTTTATGACAATTTGATTATAGATAGTAAAGGTGGCAAAGGAAATGGCAAAATCAACTTCTACTCCCTGCGTGGTGGGCTAGGCACAAAGCTAATCGACACAAAAGATAGCGCGGGAAAAGCAGGTTTTCGCGTAGAGCCTGATTTGGCGACAAGCTATGGTAGCTCTATGTGGCGCACACTCACTCTAAGCTATGCTAGACGGAGTATAATGCTACAAAATATGCTAGATTCTATACAAAAGAAAAACTTCCGCTCCACAAGCTATGACAAAACCTCAATAAAAGCTCGTGGCGATATATTTGACAAAAATAAACTCACAGGCGAAGTGCGCTATGCCCCTGCTATGCGTAAGCTAGCCACTGCAGGCAGACAACAAAAGAAAAAAACACAAGTAGAGCAAAAGTTTTTGCCCTATGACAATAAAAAAACACATATCGCATTTTTTGTGCCTTATGGGCTAAATTCTCTAGCAGATGCGGGCATAAGCAATGTGCTTGAATGGGGCGGAGGAATGCTAATGGGCGTGCAAAAGGATTTGAGGGCTGCTGGAATCGTAGGGGCGTATGCAGCCTATGAATACGCCTACCTAAATACACAAATGCTAGGGGCAAGTGCCACCACTCATAATAGTGCTATCCAAGCAGGTGCGACTTATTTTAAAATAATCCCTATCGTTTCAAAAAAGAGAAAGCAAGTCAAAGAGGGATATTTCAAAGCAAACTTGCGTGGGGGAGTAGATATACCACTGCTAAAGGCACAAAGTCCATTGCCTCATATTCAATTTGAGCTAGAATCAAATACTAATGCCTCTACTTTGCCTCTTATGTATAGTTTTGGCGTTGAGTTGCGCGGAGGCTGGACTTTTTATCAATTTAAAAGCGGTGGATATATAAGCCCTGAATTTGGCGTAAGCTATGATATGCTAAGCCCGCTAGATATGAAACTGCAAAAAGCAAAATACCAACTAGGTGGGAATGAATATTATCCACAGCAATATTGGCATCTGCCTCAACTAGGTGCGAGTATCAAATACTACAAAGTGTGGGGAGAGAGATTTAAAACGAGCTTTTTAGGAGGTTTGCGCTACAATATACTAAACACGCCCACAGGGACATTTAGAATCGGTGGCTTAGGTGGCAGTGGCAAAATCTACTTGCCCGCGCTATATGGGAATTTTGATATGGATTTTATATGGATAATAAAGAAAAACCACGAGCTAAGCTTTGGCTATAATGGAATCTTTTTTTCAAACTTTAATTTTGCAAATGCAGATGAACCAAAAGCTAGCAATAAATTTAACGGAATGAGTAACGCGCTAAATATCAAATACGCACTATGGTTTGGCGGGGAATGGTAGAGCAATTTGGCAGTGGATAGTAAGGCAAATAGCAAAGTAGCCAAAATCCCCCCTCCCTTAGCACGAGGTGGCTAGGTGGTGGGAATCTGTCATTGCGAGAATCTACGCTAGCAAATTTGCAGTAATTTATCGCTATCAAATGCTAAAAACACGCATTTGATAAAGCTGATTAAAAAAATAATTAAAAAAAGCAATAAATGAGTCATATACAAAAATCATAAAATCCAAAATAAGACAAAATCTATCGTTATGGTAGAATCTGCTATAATAGCAAGATTTTGATTTTATGGATAAAAGGTAGCATAATGACTTACCCACTAGAGCCATTTGGCGAAATAGAAAAAAACTATCTTTTTTGGCTACAAAAATTTTTTGCACACAAAATGACTACGCTATCAAATCGCCATATCCACGACAAAAACGCTTTTAGTCAAAGCCTAGATTCTCTAAAATCTGCCAACAATCTCTCACAATTTGAAAAAGCAATAAAATCTGCTAGAAACTGCGGAATGATAGGGCTAAACACTTATGCAAATCCATTGCTAAAACTAGGGGAACATCTCTCAAATATAGATTCTATCAGCTCTTTGCGCGAAATCGATGAAGTGTTTTTAAGCGAGTTTATCGCCATCGCTACGGCACAGCTTAGCAATGCCACAAAGCGCAATTTTCGCATTGTGTTGATTGGATTTTTTGGGTTTATCACTAAGCATAATGAAGATGAAAATGGAAAATCTCATATCCTAAATATCGAGCTAAAATCCCTCTCTGGCACGCGTGGAAAAAGCGGGCAAAAACTGCCAACTTTTCTAAAAGAAGAGGAGTTAGATAGATTTTTAAGCGCGATAGATGAAGTGCCGATGAGCGCAAAAAATGACGGCGCAAATGCGCGAGATAGGCTAGTTGTAAAGTTGATTGTTTATACGGGGATACGCGTGAGCGAGGCGATAAACTTAGAAATAAATAAGATTTTGCCCGATGGGGAGATTTACCTGCTAAATATTCAAGGCAAGGGCGATAAAGAGCGCGTGGTAATGATAAAAAAAACACATATCGATGGACTGCTAAAGCAGTGGCTAGCATATCGCACACTCATAGAGAGTGAAAATCGCAAGGTGCAGGGGAATCTACTTTTTTGCAATGCCAAAGGCAAGGCATTGACGCAGGTGTATATTTATGGAATCGTAAAAAGGATTTTGCTCCACATTGGAATCCAAAAAGAAAAAATGGGGGCGCATTTATTGCGACATTCTTTTGCGACATTGCTATATCAAAAGCACAAAGATTTAGTCCTAGTCCAAGAAGCACTAGGACACGCGGATTTAAACACGAGCAGGATTTATACGCATTTTGACAAAGATAGGCTAAAAAAAGCCGCTAATTTAATGGATAATTTGGGAAAATAAGCATTTGTCATACTGAGCGTAAGCGAAGTATCCAAAAAGCAAAATCTGCAAATAATGCTACTTTGCAATATAATGAAAATTTGTGCAAACCTTTGGATACTTCGGCAGCTTCGCTACCTCAATATGACAATGTCATAAATTGCCACGAATAGCTCAAGTGCGTTTTCTCGCAATGACTACACATTGTCATATTGATGGCGTAGCCCAACATATCTTAAACAACATATTGAAATTGTCATATTGAAGTTTTGTAAGAAACTAAAATATTCAAAAAAGTCATATTAAATGTAGCAAAATATCTCAAAAAACAAAAAAATAATCTCAACAAAATAGAGATATTTCGCTAACGCTCAATATGACAAATAACAGAGAAGTTTTGGCTTTTAGCCTAAATATGACAAAAATATACTTTGCGAACAAATTTTAAGCATAGCAAACACGATTTTCTACTCCACAGATATTTTTATCGCCCACAATTTCTTACCCCCCACATTTAAAATCTGTTTTTTTTTTTTTGTATTGTTGCTTTCTGCAAAATTTTACAAAAAAAGGTGCAAAAATGAAAAATCTTACAGCAAAAAGCATTTGCAGAAATGGGCTAGTGGTATTATTTGTATTATATGCGTTTGGAAATATATCTTTTGGTTTTAACAACACATATAACCACAATATAACAATACGAAAACGACCAAGTTTGAGTGAAGCAACAGATAAAATGCTTCAACGCCGACACGAGCAAAATCTACAAACACAACAATTACAATACCAACAAGATATGCAATATCAACAGCAAATGTTTCAAATACTGCAAGAGCGAGAGCGATTTCAACAGCAAGAACATTTAGAAAGACTAAGAAATGACCCAGAATATGCTAAAAGAGTTGCATTAAATAAAAAAGGAGGTGTGCTAAGTAGGCAGTATAATGAACTTGAAGAATATGCTGGGCGACTAAATCAAAAAGAGAAAAACTTATTTGATATAAAAGATGCGTTACTTGATGATATGTTGGAGCTACAAAAGAGGGCAGAACAAATTGCTGTGAGATTAAAAACTTCGAGTGAGAAAGCAAAAACTATGCTTGATAATCCCAAACTTCTATCGCAAGAAAAAATTGAGCTAAAAGAAATGATAACCAAGCAAGAGGCATTATCAAATAAGGCAATTCCACTATATAATAAAATCGAGGCACGAGAAAAACAAATAGACAATCTTTATGAGAATTTCCAAAAATCCATAGCAGGACTTATAAATATTATCCAAAAATCTAGCGATGAAGCAGACAAGTATCGACACAAAATCGAATATGATAATGTCGCTTATGGGGCATTTTTGCAAGAACTCGAAAAACAAGTAGAAGTAGCCCCGCAAATAATCAAGAAAAAAGAATCTTATATCATAGAGCTAGAAAAACTTATAGAGGCGTATGAACAAGATGCGCAAGAAATGGAGAAATTTTTTGAAGAAGTGATAAAGCACAAATCTTTTGCTAGAAAATATGAAAGATTGATTAAAAAAATCGAAAAACGATTAGCAAAGCTGGGTAAGTAATCGCGCAATATTTATCAATGTTTAATATTTGATTTGCGCTTTGAAACTAGGGTATCGCAAGAATTTTATCCTCAAATCAAGTTTAGAATCCAAACCACAATAGCGATTCTAAAATAGTGGTAATTTTGTTGATATGTGGATAACTGCTAAAAAATGCGTTTTTAATGTATTTGTATAACTATCGCCACGCAATATATCGCAGATTTTGCTTCATTGCGATGGCACATTATAAAAATACTTCTATTTAAACGGGCTTTCTACGACTTTTTTATGGTCGATAATGTATGGGATAAGTGCCATATGTCGCGCTCGTTTGATAGCGACTTCTACGCGCTCCTGCCATTTTTTGCTATTGCCTGTTAGGCGTCTTGGCATTATTTTGTAGCGCTCACTTAGTGTGTGCTTTAGCAAATCCAAATCTTTATAATCCACAAATTCAATCTTTGCCTCTGTGTATCGGCAGTATCTGCGTGAGTATCGTTTTCTTTCCATTTGATTCTCCTTATATTAGAATGGTATGTCATCATCATCGATGTCAATGCTTGGGATATTTTGCTCGCTTGGCTGTCTTTGGTAGTTTTGCGAGTTTTGCGCGGTTTGGTTTTGCGCTCCGTAGTTTCCATAGCCTGCGTTACTTGCACCTGTGCTATTTCCGTAGTTTGAGCTATTTTGGTAGGCGTTATTGCTAGCACCATAGTTTGAATTTGATTGGCTAGCATAGCTATCATCATAGCTATTGTTTTCGTAGCCTCCGCTAGCATTTTTGGTATCTAGCATTTTCATAGATTCTGCTACGATGGAGTGTTTGGAGCGTTTTTGTCCATTTTGGTCAGTCCAAGTGTCATAGACTAATCGCCCCTCTACCAATACTTTGCTACCTTTTCGTAAGTATTGATTTGCTACTTCTGCGGTGCGCCCAAATAGCGTAACATCTACAAAGCAAACTTCCTCAGCTTTTGAGCCATCTTGCTTATTGTAGCGTCTATTGCTAGCTATGCCAAAAGTGGCTAACGCAGATGAGGACTGCAAATATTTTAGCTCGACATCACGGGTTAGGTTTCCTATGATAATTACTTTGTTAAACATTTGTATTCCTTAAAATAGATAAGGTATCGCACGCTAACTATCCGCAGAATCACTAGGATTTTTAGATTCTGCATTTTTGGTGTTAGAATCCATACCGCTAGTGTCGCTTATTTCTGCGCTATCTTGTGTGTTTTCTAGCGTGCTTGCTTCAGCGCGTTTGTTGCCTCTGTCATAGCCTCTATCCTCTCTAGTGCGCGGTGGGCTTAGTTTGATGGGCTCTACTTTTTTGTTTGCCCTATCGATTAGGGTTTGCCACGCTTTTTGTTCCTTTTTGCTTTCATACTTGATTACGATAAATCGCAAAATATCCTCATTTATGCGATATAGTCGCTCTAGCTCCAATATAGCCTTTGGACTAGCGATAAAGTAAATCACAAAGTAATATCCGCGTTTGTGTTTTTTGATGTCATAGGCGAGGTTTCGCATTCCCATATCTAAGCAAGTTTCTATTTTGCCTCCATTTTTGGTAATCGCGTCTTTGTAGAAATCGATTTTTTGTTTGATTTCGTCCTCGACAAGAGTAGGTTTTACGATAAACATTGTCTCGTAATGCTTGGTTTTGTTTTGTTCGCTCATAAAGTCTCCTTATGGTTTTTGCCCTATGCTTTGGCAACTTCTGCAAAAAACCTAAAAGCCTAAAATGACTTAAAAAGCCACAATGTGCTAAAAAGCAAATCCCCTAAAAACAGGGCTTAGAAGTATATGCACGCATAGAGCAAGGAAAATAAAGCGCAGATTTTAGCGAATAAATGCTTGAATTTTGATTAAACTTTGCAAAGAAATGCTTTTTTTGCCCCGCATTAGTTCGTTTCGCCATTTTCCAAGCAGCTTAAAAATCTCCAAATACCCCTCTTCAGAGCACACTCTCAAACATCTATGCTTGTATTCATCAGCTATAAGATTTGGCGGGGCATACCCCAAAATCTCTTTTGGCTCGATTTTGCCATTTGCCCGCGCATACGCAAAAAACAAAAATAATTTATTAAAATATTCTTCTATATCTCGCATTAGCCCCATTTCTTCAAGCCCGCTCTCAAGCATTTTTTCTAGCACCAAAAATGGCGATTTTTTGCTAAAAATCCTCTCTAATAACTCCTCAATCCCAACACTCCCTAGCCCATAGCACAACAGCTCAATATCTTGCCTGCTTACCTCCCCATCGATGATATTAAACTTGCTTAGTTCTGCACAAGCTAGGGCAATGTCGTTGTTGTGCATTTCAAGCAGGCTTTGTAGATTTTGGTTGTTTATTAGGATTTTTAGCTCGTTTGCCCTCACGCGCAAAAATTCCAAACACTCCCTTGCATTTGGTGCAAAAAACCTCACATCTACCACTCCATTTAAGCCATTAGATTGCGTATGCAGGCTTGTGGCAAAGGCTTTGAAGTCTCTAGCATATTGTGCGCTAGATTTATTTTCTGCTTGATAAAATTCAATCACAATGGATGCGTTTTGATTATTTTTTAGCGCGTTTGTGATAGGCGTGATATGCTTAGAATCTAGCTTTTTATCTAGCTTTAGCACCACCACTTGCGCATCGCCAAAAAGGCTACTTTGACTCAAAATATTCATCACAGAATCCAAACTATAATCCGCGTAATAAAACACCTCTGGGGTTACGCCTATTGCGTTTGTGATTTTTTTGGAATATGTTTGTATCAAAAAATCACTCTCCCCGTATAAAAGCGCGGCTTTAGGCGTGCGCGAGGCAAGGTAGGTATCAAAAACTTTTTTATACATTATTATTTTGTCCTTTGGTATTTTTGTGCTTTTTTATAATTTCTCTTAGGTGGTTTTATACCCAAAAGTCGCAATGAGCGAAAAAAACGCAAAATCCCCAAATGCTCTTTTGTGTCGATTTTGTAATAAATATGTTTTAAATATTCTTTGACAAAAGAGGGTGGAATCCCAATTTTTTTGGATTGTTTCACAAGCCAAAAATGTGGAATCTTTATGTGAGAAGCATTAAATGAGTGCGAGATTTTTGCATAAAATGTTGCGTATTTTTTGACACAGCATAGCCTGCCAAACACAAAAGGCAATCTTGTTTTTTTAAACCATTGTTTGCCCATATCCGTGTAGCTTGTGGGATTTGCGTGAGTGGAGTTTGTTTGAGTGGCGTTTGAAATCCATTGTTGTGAGATTTTAGATTTTGGTTTGAAATCTTTTTTTGTAAAATCCTGTTTTGTTGGTAGATTTTGCAAATGTTGCGGGTTTTGCAAATCTTGTAGATTTTGATAAAAATTTTTATACAGCCACAAAAGTGCCTTATCGCCGATAAGAACTTCGCCTTTTAAGTTTAGCACTTTGCTTAGGGCGTTTGAAGTATCAGATTGAAAATCCGCTTTTAGGGAGGCGTGTCGCACTAGCACACTCCAAACCGCGCCCTTTGCGATGATACCGCTTTTGGTGGCGTATTTGCCATTTAGTTTGCGATGAGATTCTACGCCTGCGATAGATGAGATAAACCCCGCATCAATGCGATTAAACAAAAATGATTGATTTAGCTTGGCTGGGTAGGAACTTTTGGCAAAAAGGCTTTGTTTGAAGCGAGATGGCAAGGGATAAGATTTGATAAACATATCAAAAGGTAGTAGATTAAGAAATTCAATCTTTCCAAAGCGCATTATTTTTCTTTATTTTGGGATTTTGATTTTGTTTTTGATTTTGGTTTGTTTGCAAGTGTGTTTTTCGATAGGTTGCTAGCTTTATAAGATTGCTAGCACGATTTTATCAGTATTTGCCTGCATAGATTTTGTAAGGCACATTATACCATTGAAATGACTTATAAGAAGTTATCCTTTGCTAAAATTTTGCATTAAGTGGCGGTGGTTTTGTATCGACTTTAGCGCGGATTTTGCAGGTTTTGCCACACCGATAAAAACCGATAAAAAGCGCATAAAGCTAAAAATATTTATCTAAAACTTGATTTCATTTTTTATGCTAAAATTTTGCTTTTAGGCAAGACAAGATAAAATCAAATTCAATGATAAAATGTTTTAACCGCCTTAATAATTTAATTTTTAGTAATATTTGTTTGCAAAGTTTGAACTTCCGCATAATTCCACATAAAAGGGCATTTATGTCGTATATTTGTATGTTTGTTGATAAAATCAAATGGCTTAATGGCAAGATTTTGTTGCTTATGGCGTTGTTTGCCACTCCAGCATTTGCAGAATGGCAAATGTTTAGCGATGGAGTAGATACATATCTATTTAACACCCAAAGTGGCGATGTGTATGTGCGATTTAGAAAAGGTGGCAAAAACTATGAAGATGTATTTGTGAAAATGCCAGCGGGTGTGCGCCCCACAAACCAAAACAAAGCAAAACAGCCCGCAAAAAATGCACCACAAAATCCCCAACAATCTACCCAAAATCCTCCCAAAACTCCTACCTCCCCACAAACTCCAAATAACGAAATCACTCAAGCACAAAAACTAGAAGCAATCAAAAAATCCCAAGAAATCTTAAACAAAAGCATAGATTCTAGCGATATTAGCGCGGGATTTTAGATTTTAGATTTTTTTGTAAAAAATCTAAATCAAATCTCATAAGCCTTTTATAAAATTTTAGTGTTTGTTTTTTTTAGCTTTTTTTGGAACTTCTTTTGCTTTTTTAACGCTGATTTTCCCTCGAAATTTATTGCAAAATTGCAAAATTTTTTATCAAGGATAAGCAAGTGTTAGAGCAAGTTAGCAATTTCCAAGCAGTCAAAAAAACCCCTTTTGAAGCACAACCTAGCATAACCCAAGCCAAAAATGTAGCGCAACAAAATCAAACACAAAATCAACCAAATGAAGTTGATTTTAAAACCGCATTGCAACAATCTATCCAAAATCAAAAATCTGCCCCAAAAGACACGCCCACAACGCCAAGTGCCACAAGTGCAAAAATTCCTACGCAAAGCACACAAGCCAAAGGCATTTTAAGCAATGCAAATCCACTTGCCCACAAAAATAACCTAAAAAACCCTACAAATATCCCAAACAATGCTAATTTTGACATTTTTGAGCAAAACGAATTGCAAAAAGCATTACAAAAAGGCAATCTCTCAAATGCATCAAAAAATCCAAACGCCAATGAGCTAGATTCTTTTATGGCAAAAAATAGCGCAAATAGCCTTGCTAAAAATGCTCTTTTGCAAGAAAAGATTGACCCCAAAAACGCGCTAGAATCAAATGACAAAACAAATCCAAAAACGCTAGCAAATACGCTAAATTCTCTCTCAAACAACGCTAGCAAAGCATTGCCAAAATCTAGTGAGATGGACAATATTAGCGAGGTTAGCGAGGAAGATTTTTTGCCAAATGAAAAGGATACTAACGCCCAAACCCTACTTCAAAGCCAAAATCTAGGCAAAGAATCTATCAAAAAAGATTTAAACCAAATGGCAAGACAAAAAGAGCAAAAAGAGACTTTTTTATCCAAAATAATGCAAAATCAACAAGACGATAAAGCCGAGCCAAACGCAGATACAAAAACAAGTGCCATAAAAAACGCACAAGAGCCATTAGCAACTAAAAATGATGATAACGCTGATGAGCTAGATTTTGTAAGCCCTTTTGGGAATGCGCAAAATCTAGCCTCTACAAACGCGCAAACAAGCATAAACTCAAATATGCAATCAAACGCACAAGGGCAAAATCCAAAATCCTTGCAAACTCCGCTAAATAGTCAAAATCCTACTCTAGAAAATGTCGCAAACAAGGCAAAAGAACTCGGGCTAAATCCTAGCAAACTAAGCTATAAAGATGATGAGGATTTTACTCAAAATCTAAAATCAAAATCTAGTGCAAATAAAAGCAACGCTAGCAATGCAAGCAACCAAACAAATGGCATAAAAACCTACTTTGATAGCGATAATGCAGAAGAATTGCGCCCGATATTTGACTTGCTAGAATCTTTTGACGCACGAAATGCAAAAAAACGCAAATCAATGCAAACAAGCACTAGCAAGACTTCTATCAAATATATCCAAAATGGCGAGGATAAAATCGCAGTGATAGAGCGAAGCAAAAATTTGCCAAAATCAGTAACCACACAACGAATCAAAAACGAGCGACAAGAAAAAATCTTTGAACAAATACAAAAAGATTTGCTCGCGGGCAAAGAGCTAAATCTATCACAAATCGAGCTAGAGCTAAGCAAACTTGAAAATGAACTTTTTGATGACAAAACGCAAAATCTAAATCCGCTAAAAATCGCTCCAAAAGCCAACACAAAGCCAAATCTAACCTCGCAGGCAACTAGCCCATCTAATCTTAGTATAGCAGCTAGCACAGCCCTTAGCTCAAAGCAACTAAATGGGGATTCTAAAGATAAAAATGGCTCAAAAAATAAAGAAACTAGAGAATCAAAAGAGGTAAAAACACAAGGCGATAACACAAAAAATGCTAACAAAATAATAAGCGAGCCACTAAACCAAAACGCCCTAGAATCTAACACAGAAAAAACACAAAATATGCCAGCATTTGCCCAAAATGAGCTAGAGCAAAATGCCCAAAATCTAAACGAAGCAACAATAGCTAAGCAAGCCCAAAAGCAAGAATCTAGCGAGTCCAAAGCAGAATCTAAAAATGAGGCAAAAACGCTAGCAAGCAGTGCTTCTAGCACCAATGCGCTAAAAGCAGATTCACGCACAAACAATATAAATCCAAGAGAAGCCCTTAGCTCTTTTGTCCAGCAATTTGAGCAAGAAATCAAGCGATTTAAACCGCCAATGAGGCAAATTTCTATGGAGCTATCCCCAAAAGAGTTGGGCAATATTGAGCTTACTATCACGCAAAGGGGCAATAACCTGCATATTAGCGTGGTTTCAAACCCACAAGCATTGCAACTATTTGCGCAAAATCATAACGATTTGCGACAAAGCTTGCTAAATGCGGGATTTGATGGAGTGGATTTGAGTTTTTCTAGCAATGGCGGAAATGGTAGCAATGCAAACTCAAATAATGGAGAACAAAATAGCGAAAATAACGGCGAAAATAGGCAAAATCTAGCAAATTCTAGCAATACAAATCCGCTAGATTCTCAAATCACACAAATGGAAATCACTTTACCAAGATATGCCTAAAAAGCGATAAATGCGAAAAAAACAAAATCTAAAACAATAAGTGGCAATCAATTTTAAGGAGAAAAAATGGCGATAAATTTAGCAGAGGTTACAGGCGCGACAAAGGCATTAGAAGAAAAACGCGCAAAAGATAGCGCACCAAAAATCGCTAATGGTTTGGATAAAGATGCGTTTATGAAGCTGTTTTTAGAGCAGCTAAAAAACCAAGATCCAACTGCGCCTATGGAAACGGATAAAATCATCACCCAAACTGCGCAACTCACGCAAGTAGAAATGCAAGAAGAAAACAAAAAAGCGATGAAAGAAATGGTGGAATCTATGAAAGTTATGCAAGAAACAAACAAGGAATTTAAAGAGTTTCAAGCAAATCTAAAAGACACGATGGATAAACTAGGCTTAAACCTAGAATCTAGCAAAGAAGCCACCGAGCAAATGAGCCAATCTAGCGCGTTTCAATCCATCTCAATGGTAGGCAAAATCGCCGAAACTGATGTAAGCGGGGTAAATTACAAAGGGGAAGGCAAAATCCATTTTAGCCTTTATTTTGATAGAGCTATTGATGCAAGCAAGGGTTTGCCTGTGGTGCAAGTATTTAACGAAGCAAAAGAGCTAGTGCGGACTATCTCGCTAAAAGATAGAAATGGCGAGCGAGGATATTTGGATTTTGTCTGGGATGGGCTAAATGAAAAAGGCGAGCAACTCCCCGCAGGCTCATATTCCGTATCCGCAGAATACAACCTAGACCCAAAAACAAATCAATACCTCCTAACCCGCATAGGCAGAGGCGAAATCCAAAGCGTGCTTTTTGATAAAGGCAAGCCTTTGATTCGTATGGGAGAGCTGATTTTGCCTTTAAGTGCGGCATTAGAATTTTACGACAAAGAAGCGATGGCGCAATGATTTTGTAGCGATTTGATAGCGTAAAAATCTACAAAATCAAAGTAGCAAAAATCAAGTAGCAAGAAGCGTTAAGGATACACAATGAATGATACGATTTTAAACTCATATAGCGGTATGAAAACCCACCAATTTGGGCTTGATTCTGTCTCAAACAACATTGCAAATGTCAATACAAATGGTTTCAAAGAAAATGTCCCCGAATTTAAAACACTTTTTGCAATGAATATGGACCATCTAAATGCAAACACCATAACCAATAATGACCGCTCCTATGGCGCGACAAGTGCTAGCAATGCGATTTCTACCAAAGATGGTAACTATCACGCAAGCGATGGACAATTTGATGTGGCGTATATGGGCAAAGGCTGGTTTGTAATCGCACCAAAGCAAGATGGCAGTTTTGAAGTGAGCGAAGATGGATATGAAGCGGAGCAAACCACGCTATTTACGCGCAATGGTGGATTTTTGCGCGATGCAGATGGATATATCGTAAATACAAGCGGGCAGTATGTTTATGGCGTAAATTTAGACAAAGTCAGCGAGGATATTTTTAACTCCACCAATGATATGGACGCGGATATGGCAAAGCTAGCCACCAACAAAATGCAACCTCTTAGAATCCCTCAAGAATTGCATTTTCAGCCTATCAATACCTCAAAAGTTGATTTATCTGTGAATCTAAACCCAAAATCAAATTTTAAATCCGCGCCTGAATTTTTGTTGCCAAATGGCGTGATAGACACACAGCGCGTCCTAGCCCAAGATGTCGCTAGCTTTAGCGATGAGGATTCTATCGCTTTTGACCCAAGGGGGTTTAGGGATATTATCGTAACTGTTGCGCCCAAAAACGAGGCTGGCGAAGTGCTAGAATCCCAAGCCCAAACGCTAAAATTTGTCTATGGCACAGGCGGCATAGAAGCAAATGAATTTCACACCATAGGCGATTTAGCCACGCTTTTTGAAAAAATCGGGCTAAAGTTTGTGCCAACAATGGGGGCTAGAAATAGCCTAGCATTTGCCCTGCAAAATGGAAGCGAGGGAGAAATAGAAGTAACCATAGGCGGAGCATTATCCAACAAAATAGGCATAAATAGTGCGCAAATCCCCCTTGCTCCAAACGCCCAAATCCTATCAAAAGATGTCAAAATCGCCACTTATTCTACTTCGGTAGATATTTTTGATGATAGTGGCAAAAAGTTTTTGCTAAAGAGTGATTATTATCTAGTAGATTCTGGCGAAATCAAAGATGGTAACACGACAAATCAGCGGTGGTTTGTAAAAAGCGCGATATATGATTATAGCGGCGAGCTAATGATAAGCCCAAACGCAATTGAGCAAGAATTAGTTTTTGATAGTGATGGCAAACCACAATCTGCACAAATGGAGCTAGATTTTAAAGATAGTAAAGTAAGCTATTCTATAACAGGTAGCGATAAATACACCACGAGAAATCTACCCTATGAGGATTCTAGGATACTAGAAATAAGCCAAGATGGCAAGGCGGAGGGTTTGCTAAAAGAAGTGAGAATCGATGATAATGGAATCATATTTTTAGCCTTTAGCAACGGTATCACAGAGCCTATGGGACGCATAGGTATCGTGGCTTTTATCAATGATCAAGGGCTAAAAAAGCTAGGCGATAATGTCTATATGATGAGCACAAATACGCTAAATGGGCAAACCCGCACCCTAAGTGGAAATCCCATTTTAGGCTGGGGCGAAAATGGAAATCTAAAATTTGGGCAAATAAAACACAAATATTTAGAAACAAGCAATGTCGATGTGGGCAACTCGCTAACAAATCTTATTTTGTTTCAGCGCGGATATTCGATGAATGCCAAAGCATTTACCACAGGCGATGATTTAATCAAAGAAGCAATCGCGCTGAAAAAATAATTTTTCTTTTAGGCTCAATCCAACTTACCCTCACATAAAGAAATCTTAAGTTATGATGCACACGATGAAAAACAAGTATATCCACCACATAATAAAAACCTTTGCAAGAATTTCAGAGGCTAAGAGAATCAAAAACAAGATAGATTTTAAAAAAAGATTCTTAAATATATTTCCTACTTCGCTTACGCTCGTAGCTTTTGCAAGAAGCCTTGATATTGAAGCTTCTAAAATTGCAAAATTAAGCAAAATTTCTCGTCAAAGTGTCAATAAAATTTGCAAAAACATTAGAATCTTAATCGCAAAAGAATGTAAAAAAAACTCTAAATTAAATGGCGAAATAGAGATTGATGAAAATTATTTTTTAATATAAATTTTCGGTGCTAAAAGAGTGAGAGGAAAAAGAGGCTTAAGTAGCAAATAAAAAACACCTGTGTTTTTGCTTTGTTTGACTTACAACTGCAAGCAGAATGGGTTATGTTAAACATAGATTAGATAAATTTAAATGAATCAAAAAAAGAGAATTTTTTGCTTCATTTTAAAAAAAACAGAATTTAGATATAATACTCAAATTAAACAACAAGATTTGTGTAAAATCTTGTTAAAAATGATAAGAAATAATCCGCTTAAGTTGGATTGAGCCATACAAAATCTAACTACTTGCAATGACACAGCCTAGAGTCGCACAATGACAATTTTATTTTGTAAGTTTTGGTAAGATTTTATAGCAAAGATTTTAAGCGAAATTTTACAAAAAAGTAAAATCTTACAAATGGCTTTAAGGAATAGGATATGGAGATAATCGGTGCGAGTGTGGTTTTTGTCTGCGATGAGGAGTGTAGCATCATCTATGATGGTGGGGTGGCTATGCAAAATGGCAAAATCATTGCCATTGGCAAATATAGCGAGCTAGAATCCGCCCTAGAATCAAATCTAGCGCGATATGTGGCGCAAAATCCAAAGAATACCAAACATAAAACACATAGCGCGGATTTTACAAAAGATTTGATAGAGGATTTTGCGCTAGATTTTGTAGTGGATTTTGACTCAAAATCCACAAAAACCAAAAACCAATCCAAACAAGAATCTAACCACGCCACCAAACAAAAATCCACGCTAAAATCTAGCCCAAAATCTACAAAACCACCACATATCAAAAAGCAATTTTTTAGCGATTGCGTGCTTTTGCCAGCTTTGGTAAATGCTCATATTCATTTTGAATTTGGGGCAAATACGACTAGCTTTGCGTATGGTAGCTTTGAAGCGTGGCTAGAATCTGTGATGAGCTATCGTGGCGGCGTGCTAGAGAAGCTAGAAAATGTTTTGACACGCCAGATAGCCACACAGCTAGAATGCGGGGTAGGAAGTGTGGGGGCGATTTCTAGCTATGGTGGGGATATGCTAGCATTAGCGCATTCACCTTTGCGTGTGGCGTATTTTTGCGAGGTTTTGGGGGCAAATGCGGGGCAGGTAAATGAAATTTATGCAACATTTGAAGAGCGATTTTTGAGGGCGTGCGAGATACAAAAGAATCTAAAAAATGAGCGGTTTTATCCGCGTGTGGCGATACACTCGCCATATTCTGTGCATAAAGAGCTAGCAAAAAATGCCATAGATCTAGCAAAAAAATATACAACGCCTAGTCAAACAGCCAACAAAACCTCTCAAAACCCCAAACAATCGCCCAAACGCAAGCCAATCATTAGCGCGCATTTTTTAGAATCAGCTAGCGAGCGCGAATGGCTAGAATCTAAAAGCGGGTGGTTTAAGCACTTTTACGCCGATACGCTAAAAATCCCAAATCCAAAACCGCTGTATAGCATTAGCGAATTTTTGGATCTTTTTAGCGATACGCAAGCGGTGCTTACGCATTGTGTAGCAGTGAATGAAAAAGAGCTAGTAGAGATTTTGCAATCAGGGCATTTTATCACTACTTGCCCGCGTTCAAATAGACTGCTAGGTGGCAAAATGCTTGATATTGGCAAATTTGTTAGCAAGGATTTTGCAAACGCGGATTTTGAAAAAATGGATTTTAATACAGCGCATTTTAAAACAAAATTTTTATCGCGTTTAGCTATCGGCACAGATGGCTCAAGTAGCAATGTAAATACGAATTTGCTAGATGAGATGAGGGTAGCACTTTTTGGGCTAAATGCCGCAGGATTTGGGATAGAGTGGCTAGCTAAGCACATATTGCTTAGTGCTACGCGCTATGGAGCGCAGGCTCTGGGGCTAGAAAATGGCGAGCTAAAGCGAGGGAAAAACGCAGATTTTGCCATTTTTCATATCCCTCAAATCGCGCATTCTGCTACGCCTATACTGCATTTTTTTACAAACGCTACAAAAGCGCATAGGCTATATATCAATGGCGAAGTGGTGGTAAAATCTTAAGATTTTTTGCTGTGGTTTATTTTTGATATGTAAATGTGAGTTCTTGTGTGGATTTGCTATTTTTGCTTACTTGCTCTTGGGTAGAATCTTGCGGCTTTGTAGAATCTTTTATGGTTGAATTATGTTGTTTTTGATTATTGTCTATATCCACTTTTTTGTGCTTGTTTTTTGTCTGCTAAATCTTTATCAAACACAGCTTCAATCTCAATATTATATGCTTGTTCTTTAGTGTTCATTTTATGCCCTTATATGTGTTAATATTTTGTTTATATATACTAAAATCTATATTAAAAACATTATAATTTGGCATAGAAAATTCTTTTGGTTCAGATTTTGTAAAAATTGCATAAAGACTTACTATATCTTTGATTGACATAGATTCTAATGCCTTTTGTGTTTGATTGCTACAAATGCGCTTAAAATCATCATTATTTATAAATACGCCCATAGAAGCTCTACCAACAGGAAACATAAAAGTTTTTGTTGGTTTTTGAGGGCAATGTATCTCTATACTCTCCCAATTTTGAAATCCACCACTTATTTTAGATTCGACAACAAAATATCCATAAGGATAAAAGATTTTGCCATTAAATCGCGTGTATATCCATAAGCCTTTTGTTGTAAGATAGATTTTGCGTAAATTTATACAATAATACCCAAAAAGGCACGCAATTCCCACAAAACAAATAAGAGGCACACCATACCATAAAGACTCAACGCGCATAAAATGCCACATAGTCCAAATGGCTAATCCACCGCCACACCAAAAAGCAATAAATAAAAATAAGCCAACAGGGTGGCATTTTTTCTTACCCTCCCAGAGAATCTCATCAGTTTCAATAAGGTTTTCATTATATTGTGTCATTTGCCAATT